>DAIDAJ010000024.1 GCA_027310665.1 Sideroxydans sp.
CGCTTCCAGCAGTGCCATGTCATCCATCTTGGGGTCGTGCGAGAGAGCCACGATGGCCGTGCATGCATCCACCTGGAAAACCAGCACCGCATCGTCCGGCATCTCGCAGTGCGGTGCCTGCACCGTACATCTGGATGGCAAGGCGATCCGCTCCTGCGTGACACCGGTTTCCACGGCAAACGGGAAGCACATCACCACGATCGAGGGGCTGGCCGAGACCACGCTGGGCAAAGCTGTGCAGGCAGCCTGGCTGGAGGTGGATGTGCCCCAATGCGGATACTGCCAGTCCGGGCAGATCATGTCGGCCACCGCCTTGCTCAAGGAGAATCCGCACCCGAGCGAATCGCAGATAACCGCCGCGATGGAGGGCAACCTGTGCCGTTGCGGGACCTACAACCGTATCCGCTCGGCGATCCGGACGGCATCTGAACAATTGGGAGCGGCCAAATGAAAAACACGACCCTGCAAGACTCTTCCCGCCGCGCATTCCTCAGGGACAGCGCCGTATTGATGGGCGGACTGGTGATCGGATTCTACCTGCCCGTGAAAGGCGGCCGTGCCTACGCCGCCGAAGCGCAACCCAAAGCGGTCTTCCCGCCCAATGCCTTCATCCGCATCGCCGCCGACAACAGCATCACGATCATCGTCAACAAGTCCGAGATGGGGCAGGGTGTCTATACCTCGTTGCCGATGCTGATCGCGGAGGAACTGGAAGCCGACTGGAGCAGCATACGCATCGAATCGGCGCCCGTGGCCGCCGTGTATAACCACACTGGTTTCGGCATGCAACTGACGGGCGGCAGCTCCAGTGTTCCTTCTTCCTGGGAGCAATTGCGCCGGGTCGGCGCCAGCGGCAGGATCATGCTGGTCCGCGCGGCGGCCGGGCAATGGGGCGTACCGGAAAGCGAATGCCATGCCGAGAACAGCCAGGTGATCCATGCCAAGAGCGGCAAGAGAGCGAGTTACGGCGAGTTGGCCGATGCCGCGGCCAGACTGCCACTCCCGGATAATGTCGAGCTCAAGTTGCCCAAGGATTTCAAGCTGATCGGCAAGCCGGTCAAGCGCCTCGATACGCCGGTCAAGATCAACGGTAGCGCCCAGTTCGGTCTCGACGTCTATCTGCCTGGCATGCTGACGGTGTTGATCGCACGCAGCCCCGTGTTCGGCGGCAAAGTGAAACGATACGATGCGACCGAGGCCGCCAAGGTGCCCGGGGTGCAGGGAATCTACCAGGTGCCCAGTGGCATCGCCGTGGCGGCAAGCGGTTTCTGGCCTGCCGGGACAGCGCGCGACCTGCTGGAGATCGAATGGGACGAAGGTCCCGGCGCGGCACTTTCCACGCCGAAGATGCAGACGGAATACCTTGAGCTCGCGAAACAGCCGGGCACAGTTGCACGCAAGGACGGCGACACCGCACAGGGTTTCAAGGACGCGCACAAGTCGGTCAGCGCGGAATATGTAGTGCCCTATCTGGCGCACGCCACGATGGAGCCGCTCAACGTGGTGGTGGACCTGACGCCGGATCACTGCACCATCTGGACCGGCACGCAAGCGCAGACCATGGACAGAGGCATGGCGGCAGCGACAGCCGGACTCAAGCCGGAGCAGGTGGAGATCCATACCATGTACCTGGGCGGAGGTTTCGGCCGTCGCGCCAATCCCCGGTCCGACTTTGTCCAGGAAGCCGTGCAGGTTGCCAAGGTGACCGGCAAGCCGATCAAGGTGGTATGGGCGCGCGAGGACGACATGCGCGGAGGCTACTACCGGCCGATGTGGGCCGACCGTATCGAAGCGGGAATAGCAAAAGACGGAAGACCGCTGGCCTGGAAACATACCATCGTCGGGCAGTCCATCACTGCCGATACGATGTTCGAATCGTTCATGATCAAGAACGGCATCGATGCCACTTCAGTTGAGGGCGCATCGACCCTGCCGTATCTGATCCCCAACCTGCAGGTCGAACTGCACAGCCCGAAGAATGTCGTACCGGTACAGTGGTGGCGGTCGGTCGGCCACTCGCATACCGCGTTCGTGGTGGAAACCATGATCGACGAACTGGCGCATCTTGCCGGCAAAGACCCGGTCGCGTACCGGCTCGATATCCTGCCCGCCACGTCCCGTTACAGAGGAGCGCTGAATCTGGCCGCGGAAAAATCCGGCTGGGGAAAAAAGAAGCTGCCCGCCGGTCATGCCTACGGAGTGGCCGTGCACCAGTCGTTCGAAAGCTATGTGGCGGAGATCGCCGAAGTGTCGCTGGAAAACGGCAAGATCAGGGTGCATCGCGTGGTGGCAGCGGTCGATTGCGGCATGGTCGTCAATCCGGACGGCGTGCAGCAACAGGTCGAAGGGGCCATTGTCTACGGACTCTCTGCCGCCCTGCATGGGGCGATCACGCTGGAGAACGGCCGCGTGATGCAGTCCAACTTCGATAGCTACGCTCCGTTGCGCTTTTCCGAGATGCCGCAGGTTGACGTGCACATCGTTGCCAGCAACGAGCGTCCCACCGGCATAGGCGAGCCCGGTACGCCGCCGATCGCACCGGCCGTTGCGAATGCCGTGTTCGCGCTGACAGGCAAGCGTTTGCGCCGCATGCCCTTCGATCAGGAAACCCTTGCCTGATCGGGCTGGAATAGCGGCCATCGTTCTGGCGGCGGGAAGTTCCAGCCGGTTCGGCTCGGAAAAATTGCTGCATCCGGTGACGCTGCAAGGGGTGACGCTGCCGCTCGCCGCACACAGTCTGCGTCCTTGGCTGGAAAACTTCGAACACACCACGGTAGTCGTCCGGCCGGGGTCGGAAACATTGTGCGGCGCGATCACGGCAGCGCTCGGGGCAACCGCATCTGCATCGATACGCTGGTCCGTATGTCAGGATGCGGCACAGGGCATGGCCGCCAGTCTCGCCTGCGGCGTGCGTGCGAACCTCGAAGCTGCTGGCTGGATGATCGGGCTGGCCGATATGCCTGCTCTACCATCGGCAGCAATCGCCGGCGTTCGGAGCGCGCTGCTTGCCGGGGCGGATTTGTCCGCAACCATGCGTGACGGCAGGCGCGGTCATCCGGCCGGGTTCTCCCATCTTTACGGCGAAGAATTGCTTGCACTGAAAGGCGATGCAGGCGCACGGCATCTGCTGGAGCGCGACAAATCGAATCTGGTGCAAATAGAAATTGGCGATAATGGCATCTTTGCCGACGTCGACGTCCCGGGCGATCTGCATCGTTTGTGAAAGCATTTCATTGGACCAGGTATTGGGAGTCTGCTCATGACCATCAGGATGAACGGAATCTTTTTTCTGCTATTGCTGCTGTTGTCCAGCCATGCCGGCGCCGTCCTGCTGCCCCGGGTCGATGAGATGAAACGGCTGGTGGCCGAACCGCCGGTGGAGATCGAAGTGATCGAGCCGTTATTGATCGAGGGGAAGCGCCAGCCGCATGTCGTTTACCTGGGATATCCCGTTGAAAGGGTGCTTCGGGCGGTATTGGGCGATCAATGGAAGACTGCGGCTGCCGAAATCGAATTCAGGGCGCTCGACGGCTATGTCTCGCATATACCGACCGAGCGCTTCGATCAGTATCGTGCTTACCTGGTCTTCGCGAAAAAACACTCACGCGGGTTCAATTTGAAAAGCCGCGCGCCAGATGCAAAGAGCATATCGCTGGGTCCTTATTATCTGGTGTGGGACAATATCCATCAGCCTGATCTGATCCAGGAAGGCGCTACCTACTGGCCCTACCAGGTGAACGAGATCGTGATATCCAAAGCGCCGGAAAAGAATCCCGTTTCGGAAGCGCTGTCCCAGCCGGCTCGTGAACTGGAGAAATACTGTCTCAGCTGTCACCGGGTAAACGGCTACGGCGGGAATAAATCTCTGGTGGATCTGGCCGAGCAGACAAAGATGCTTGGCGAGAAGGGGTTCCATGCCTGGGTGCTGGATCCATCCTCGATCAAACCAGATAGCGGGATGCCCGCCATGTTCGAAGGCATGCCCGAACCGGATCGCAAGGCCCTTGTCGCAAGGCTGTTCCATTATCTGAATGATCTGCCTCGCAAGCAAGTAGATGAACACCCCTAAGCTGCAGATCGACGATTTCAACCACCAATCGAAACATGAAAGGATGTTAATGAATCGCAATGTGATCCTGTCGTGCCTGTGTGCAGCCGGAATCTCCTTCGGCGCACATGCCGTCGAAACAGCACCTGTCGCAATGGAAAAGCAGGTCGAAGTTCATCAGGAAAATTATGTGCCCGGAATGGGCGAGATCATGGGCGCGACGCAGATGCGTCATGCCAAACTATGGTTTGCCGGCAAAGCCGGGAACTGGGATTTGGCAAACTACGAGCTGGATGAGATCAGGGAAGGAATGGACGATGCGGTCAAATATCATCCCGTATTCAAGAAAGACGCGCCGATCGCAGACATACTGGATAAATTCACGGCTCAACCGCTCAACGATCTGGGAAGCGCTATCAAGGCGAAGGACAGCGTAAAGTTCAGGAAGTCATTCGATCGCCTGACGCGGGCATGCAATGAATGTCACGAGGCAGCGAGTCAGGGATTCATCGTCATCAAGCGTCCGGGTGCTATGCAATATACCAATCAGGAATTCGACGTCAGGAAAAATTGACCGGCGTGAAGGGGCTTCGACGAGCTCAGCCCGAACGGTGTTGGTACTTCACCGTGCCGGATCAATAGCAGATTTTTAATGGAGGGGGCAAGGAAATGATTTCAGGGTTGGTGCAAATTTTGTTTTTCCAGAGCTTGGGAGAGCTGGTGTCGAAGTTCGTCTTCCCGTCGCTGCCCGGGCCGGTGATCGGCCTGGTCCTGCTGTTGATCTGGCTCGTGATCAACAAAAAGATCAGCGAGTCGCTGGCTTTTGTCGCGGACGGATTCAGCAAATATCTGGGCATACTGTTCGTGCCGGCGGCGGTTGGTGTCGTTCTTTTTCTGCCGCAACTGAAAGCCAATGCGGTCCCGATCGTCGGCGCGCTGGTCGTCAGCGTCATCTTGACCATTGCCTGCAGCGCCCTCGTTTTGAAGCTGCTAACCAAAAAGACCGATACCGATGCGTGAAAAAAATTCAATCGTAGAAATCTGGGTCTACCTTTCCGGTAGTCCGTTGCTGGCACTATTCATCACGCTGGCCGCATTTCAGGTCGGACTTTTTGTCTATCAGAAGAGCAATCAAAGCCCCCTGGCCAATCCGGTGGCGATCGCGGTGATACTGGTGGCGACATTCATCCAGGTCATTGATATGCCCTATGCCACTTATTTTCAGGGGGCTCAATTCATTCACTTCTTGCTGGGCTCGGCCACGGTCTCCCTGGCGATACCGATTTACCGGGGTCTGGACAGCCTGAAAAAACGTTCATTCCCGCTGTTTGTGTCATTGCTCGCCGGAGGAGGCGCCTCGATACTCAGCGCAGTCGGCATAGCCACACTACTTGGCGCAGATAAAACCATCATCGGCGCCATGTATTCGAAATCCGTCACAGCCCCGATCGCGATGGGAATAGCCGAGCGGATCGGCGCTTCACCGACGCTTACCGCGATCTTTGCAGTGGCCACGGGAATTCTGGGGGCGATCCTGGCGCCGTTTGTCCTGAATGCGCTTGGCATGAAGTCGTGGTGGCAGAGGGGATTCCCGATCGGCGTTGCCGCGCACGGATTGGGTACCTCCCGCGCATTCAGCATCAATCATGAGGCGGGTGCTTATGCGAGTCTGGCGATGGGGATGCATGGCATCGTCGGTGCGATTGCCATTCCTGTGTTGTTCCATTTGTTTAATAGCTAAAAATGCCAGCGAGTATCGATGAAGGTGCCAGCTCCATTGATCTTTCCGTAATTCATTACGCATAATTTTGTGAACTACCGTCATTCCGGCGAAGGCCGGAATCCAGGCAGTTGACATAGCCCCGCGCAGTGGGACAACACCCCCGATATGTCTTTGTCCGCTACGCGGTATTATTTGACAGCTGGATTCCGGCCTTCGCCGGATAACCAGCGACTTGTCCGCCTGCGGGCTTAGTCGAATGGCTAGTAGTTCCATCAATGACGAGATAACAGGTTTTGTGTGTTGTCGCCAATTTTGGAAACTTCAATAATCCGCACATGGACAAGGGTTGATGCTGGAAGACTTTCACGAATTTAATTGCGGAATAACCGGTCTGAATATAAATTGAAACCGGCAGTTCGATGTTAAGATTTAACGCATCATTTTTTCATTCTCAGAGAGGTCTTGCTCATGCCACACGCGATCCGAATCCATCAAACCGGCGGCCCCGAGGTACTCAAATGGGAAGAGGTCGAGGTCGGCTCTCCCGGTCCCGGTCAGGTCAGGCTCAGGCAAACCGTCGTCGGCCTCAACTACATCGATGTCTATCACCGCACCGGACTTTATCCGCTACCGCTGCCTGCCATACTGGGCACAGAGGGTGCCGGCGTCGTCGAGGCGGTTGGCGAGGGAGTCACGCACCTGAAAACGGGAGACCGGGTGGCCTACGCATCGGTGATCGGTTCCTATGCCGAAGCAAGACTTATTGCAGCGGACCGGCTGGTCAAGTTGCCGGCCAACATCGAAGACCGCACTGCGGCGGCCATGATGTTGCAGGGCATGACTGCGCGCTACCTGATTCGCGACATCTACAAGGTCGGGCCGGGCGACACGATACTCATACACGCCGCGGCCGGCGGTGTAGGACTGATCGTCTGCCAGTGGGCCTCGGCTCTTGGGGCGACCGTCATCGGCACCGTGTCCAGCGATGAAAAAGCGGCCTTGGCCAAGGCCAACGGCTGCCACCACACTATCATTTATACCCGCGAGGATTTCCAGGCGCGCGTGCTTGAGATAACAGGCGGGAAGAAATTGCCCGTGGCCTATGACTCGGTCGGCAAGGACACCTTCATGAAGTCGCTCGACTGCCTGCAACCGCGTGGACTCATGGTGCTGTTCGGTTCCTCGTCCGGCGCGGTTCCGCCGTTCGATCTGACGCTGTTGTCGCAAAAGGGATCGCTGCTGGTCACCAGGCCGACGCTTGCCACCTTCATTGCGACCAGAGCCCTGCTGGAAGAAAACTCGGCCGACCTGTTCGATGCGGTCAGTTCGGGCAAGGTGAAGATCAACATCAACCAGAGCTATCCCTTGAAGGACACGGCGCAGGCGCACCGCGATCTCGAAGCGCGCAAGACGACAGGATCGACGGTCCTGACCGTTTGAGCGATTCAGGTCTCGTCTGCCGAAGGGATTTCATCCAATAAACCCAAATAGTCCATTAGAAAAAACTGCGTCATTCCGGCGAAGGCCGGAATCCAGATGATTAAAATGTCCCCACGAAAGTGGGACAACATCGTGGTTTTGTCCGCGCACCCGCAAGAGGTAGGCCGTGGTTGTAAGGGGCTGAAGCCCCAACAACACACGCACTCGCGGCATGTCTTTGTGACTGGATTCCGGCCTTCGCCGGAATGACGGTCTAATGAACTATTTGGGATAAAATGCTGCGTTGCAGTATGCTTTATCCGGAGCGGCAAGAGTTGCCGCTTCCCTGTTCCTTGTTGGACGTTAACGCATTGCTCCATCTAGTTTTGCAGTCATCCATCTGAATGCTGCGTATCTGATTTTCATAAAAATATTGCGGAACTTCCAGGTCATGCGTGATCAAACAAAGGCAAGTCCAAAATTCAAATTTCATCCTGATGGATGATGGGCACACCGGCTTGAGGAGGGCTGAGTAGAGTATGTTCAGTAAACGACAATCATTTATTTGCGTCCGGACTCTGGCGCTTTGGATCGCGGTTGTTGCGGTGATGGCGGGATGCGGCGGGGGTTCCAGCCAGACGACATCCGGCCAGGGCAATATTAGTGTGAGCGTGATCGGTTTGCCGGCAAATTCTTCGGTGGTTCTGCAAAACAACGGAGGCAATAACCTGACCGTTTCCGCCAATGGCACTTCCAGCTTTAACGGTGCCTATACTATTAGTTTACCTTATTCAATTACGGTATTGACCCAGCCTCATGGCGCGACCTGCACAGTCACATCGAATTCCAGCGGTGTTATTCCCAATGCCGTCGTCCTGGTTGGAGTCACCTGCATTCCCAACACGGTCAACGGTACGCTGATAGCTCCGCCGCCGCTTAGCACACCCGGAAACAGCACGCTCATCGCGCTGGATGCAGGCCCCGTAGCGGGTGCCAGTCAAATCAACATACCTTATGTATCGATCACGGTCTGCCCTCCGGGGACACTCGGAGCGTCACTAGCATGCCAGACCATAGGCCACGTGCAGCTGGACACGGGCTCTTCGGGATTGCGGCTGCTCAATTCCTCGCTATATGCCAATCTGAGTTTGCCCTCGGTTAATGCAAGCGGTCCAGCCATAGGCGAATGCGTACCCTTTGCAATCGGCGTGACTTGGGGATCCGTTGTTCTTGCTGATATCTATCTCGGGGGCGAAGTGGCGAAAAACGTCCCAATTCAAATCATAGGTGCCCAGCCCGGAGGCGTGACCGCAGTTCCCACGGATTGCTCCAATACCGGCACCATACAGATCACCCAGGATGCGCTGGGTGCAAATGGCATACTGGGCGTCGGATTGTTTGCCAATGACTGTGATATCTGTTCCACTCAGGTCATACCCGCAGCCTATTACGCATGCACTTCGGCAGGTTGCACGAACAGCATCGTGGCGGCGTCGCAGGTCGTGCGAAATCCTGTGGATGCATTACCGGTAGACAACAATGGCGTGGTGATCCAGCTTCCCACTGTCGCGGCGTCCGGAGCGAGCGCTCTTAGTGGCACTTTGTTTTTTGGCATAGGCACGCAGACGAACAACGCATTGGTGGGTACTGTGTATGCGACCGATGCATTCGGAACCATCACCACCACGTACAACGGAAGTATTTACACGAGTTTCATTGATAGCGGTTCCAACGGTGTGTTCTTTAACGATCCGACCATCGCATTATGTGCGTCGACCACATGGTACTGTCCTTCGTCCACGCTTCCACCTCTGAGTGCAATCAATACTGCAGCAATCGGCGCGACCGCAGGTAATGTGTCATTCAGTATCGTAAGTCTTTTCCAACTTTCATCAGGTGCGGTTGCGGCAAATATCGGCGGCACGGGAAGTAGCAATTTTGACTGGGGACTCCCTTTCTTTTTCGGGAGAACTGTATATACGGCTATCCAAGGAAAACCTGCGCCTCCGGGCGGAACGCCAGGTCCTTATTTTGCGTACTAACGAGGCAACGCCGCTTATTTTAAAGTATGTCGGAATGCGAGTTCGCCTTCACGCAATTGTGTTTACGGGCTCAAGGAAGAATGGATACTCACATGCACACTCAATATATGAATGAAACTCCAAACGCCGCAGCGATGAACAACTCGCCGCTATGGCTGCTGATGGTGGCTGCGATATGTTACGCCGCACCGGCCCTTGCCGTGCTTGGCGGCGATGCCGCAAGTGTCGAGACGGATCGCTTGCAAATGAAGGTGGCACAGGCTGCCAGCCAGATGCCAGCGGCCAGCGGCAGCTACACCGTGCATGAAACGATCTTGCCCACCGGCACGCGCGTCCGGCAATATGTGTCGAAGGCGGGCACGGTGTTCGCGGTCACTTGGTCGGGGCCATTCATGCCCGATCTGCGGCAACTGATGGGAACGCATTTCGATACGATGATCGCGCGCCAAGCGCAAAACAAACATGCCGGCCGACGTGTCTACAGCCAGCATGACCCGGACCTGGTGATTGAATCGGGAGGCCGTCCGCGCCACTTCGTCGGCCGCGCATACTTGCCGGGCGCTCTTCCTGCGGGTGTTACAGGGCAGGATATCAAACAATAGGGCAGGCGCTGCGGAGTCGGCTCGATCGCTTTGGTATGTCGTCCGGCTGTTTCAGTCATGACCACAAAAAAGCCTGCTCCATCCGGAGCAGGCTTCCGATTCATCAGACAGTAAAGTAAATATCACGCCTGCGTGCTGATCACCGAGCCGCTCATGTTCTGCACGTTTCCAATGTTCTGCATCAGGTTTTGCAGGAAAGTCTGCAGTGAAGGCGCATTGGCCGCCGACGCACTTTGTCCCTGACTCGAATCCAGTGAACTGACCAGATTCTGGAAGCTGGAATTCAGGCTGCTGATCGCGCTTGATCCGCTGCCATTGCTGCTGCCGGTACTGGAAGGAGTGTTCTGGCTGCTGGCATTCAGTTGCTGTAGCAGGTTTTGAATTCCCGCTGCCATTTCCGCTCCGCCGCCGTGATGGCCATGACGGACATGGCTGGCTGATCCCGTGCCAGACGTGCCGCTGGCCGCGCTATTTCCGTTGGTTGCGCTTGCGTCATTGGCCTGTCCGATGGAGGCAAACAGGTTTTGCAGAAATGCCTGCAAGGCCGCATCCGGACTTTGCGTCGAATTGGCAGAAGCCGTAGAGTTGTTTGACGTTGTCGAACCGGTGTTCGATGTGGAGGCCGAAGCACTGGCACTGCCCGTCAGGCTTTGCTCAAGCGCTTGCACGATGGAGTTGATGAAACTCGATTTGCCAACTCCGCCAGAGCCGCCGGCGGCACCGCTGCCATCGCTATCGCCGTCGGAGTCTGTGCCTCCGACCTGCTGGGTCGAGCCGGCTGAATTTGTTGAATTGGTAGTCTGTTGCAGCCAGGATAGATAGTTTGAACCCGAGATATTGTTTATTGTGCTCATGGCTTTTCCTTAGGTAATTTGAATATGAATTGACTGAGATGGCTGTCTCATCGACCGCATCTTCGGCAGTTCATGCATAAACCAAAGGTCAAACAGAGGGTGAAAACCGGTTCAATTCGGAATGTATCAGCCCGGCAACAATCAAAACAAGATGGGCGGCTATAATCTCATATAAAACAATAGATTAATGACAATCTCCTGCGGATCGCGGATGATTTGTACAAGAACATTTGCAAAAGAATCTGGTATCAGACTGGTTACAAAAAACGTGTTCTCAAATACAGCCTGAACAGACTTCGGTTGCGTGCTGAATCGCAATCGTCTATTTGCGATTGATCGCGACGACCGTCCAATGATGCTTTTCGTCCTGCATCAATTCAAAACGCACAGTATCGCCGACGCGGATATCCGGGGATAACGGGCAGTTCAATGCGAACCACATGTTCATTGACGGCCAGCCCAGGTCGGCGATGGCTTCATGCGCGATCTGTACTTTTCCTGCTTGTTCATTCACGGCTTTAAGCACGCCGATGCCTTGGTGCCTGGCCGGTTCGGCCGCAGGTTGCATCGTCATCTGATGCTGCGACATGTCGTGATCTTGAGACGCGGCCTGGGCCATTCCGAGTGCGGCGGAGATGGAGAGGATAAATGCGAGTGAGGACGTCTTCATTTCTATTCCTTTTCGATGTCGTGAGTTGACGGGAATGTCGTTGTCATGTTGTTGTGCGGGACGAGGGATCGAGCGAATGTTGTTTGATCAGCGCGTAGATCGCGGGGATCACCAGCAGTGTCAGTATCGCCGAGGAGATCATCCCGCCGACCATCGGTGCTGCGATGCGGCGCATCACTTCCGAACCGGTGCCCGTACCCCACAGGATAGGTAACAGTCCTGCCATGATGGCCACCACGGTCATCATTTTCGGACGCACACGTTCTACTGCACCGTGCATGATGGCATCGTGCAAATCCTCACGGCTGACTAGCCGCGAAACGTTTGCCCCCTCTCCCTCTGGGAGAGGGTTGGGGTGAGGGCGTGCCGCACACTCAACGAGCTTGTCCCGCCATGCGTGCTCCAGATAGATCAGCATCACCACGCCTGTCTCCGCCGCCACGCCCGCCAGCGCGATGAAACCGACCGCAACCGCAACGCTCAGGTTGTAATCGAGCAGCCACAGCAGCCATACGCCACCGACCAGAGCGAACGGTACGGACAGCATCACCACCAGCGATTCCGTGACGCGTTTGAAATTGAGGTAAAGCAGCAGGAAGATGATCAGCAGCGTGATGGGGATCACGACCTTCATCTTCGCGGCGGCGCGCTCCATGTACTCGAACTGTCCGCTCCAGGTCGCGTAATAACCGGGCGGGAACTTCACCTGCGCCGCCACCGCCTTGCGTGCCTCGTCCACGTAGGAGCCGATGTCGCGGTCGCGGATATCCACGTAGATGTAGGCGGAAAGCAGGGCGTTCTCGGTGCGGATCGAGGGTGCGCCCTTGCTGATGCTGATGTGTGCAATCTGGCCGAGCGGGATCATTGCGCCGTCCGGTGCGGATACAAGCACTTCGCGTGCAATCTGTTCCGGCGTGCTGCGCAGGTCGCGCGGGTAGCGCACGCTGACCCCGAAGCGCTCCAGTCCTTCCACCGTGGTGGTGACAGTTTCACCACCCAGTGCAGTGGCGATCACATCCTGTACTTCGCCCACCGTCAGTCCGTAGCGCGCCAGCGCCAGCCTGTCCGGCTCGATGTTGAGATAGAAGCCACCGGTGATGCGTTCAGCGAAGGCGCTGGTCGTGCCCGGCACCTTCCGCACCACGGTCTCGATCTCCCTGGCGAGCCGTTCCATCTCGTCAAGGTTCTTGCCGAACACCTTGATGCCGATGGGGGTGCGGATGCCGGTGGAGAGCATGTCGATGCGCGCCTTGATCGGCATGGTCCACGAGTTGGCCACCCCGGGAAATTGCAGCGCCTTATCCATTTCGGCGATCAGCTTGTCGGTCGTCATGCCGGATCGCCACTCTTCCTGCGGCTTGAGATTGATGACGGTCTCGAACATCTCCATCGGTGCCGGGTCGGTGGCGGTCTGCGCGCGGCCGGCCTTGCCGAACACCGAAGCCACCTCGGGGAAGCTCTTGATGATCTTGTTCTGCGTCTGCAGCAGTTCCGCGGCCTTGGTCACCGACATGCCGGGCAGGGAAGCGGGCATGTAGAACAGGGTGCCTTCGTTCAGCGTCGGCATGAACTCGCTGCCCAAGTGCATGGCAGGCCAGGCGGACAACAGCAATGCCAGCGCGGCGATAGCGAGCGTGGTCTTCTTGCGTCGCAGCACGACGGAGATGAGCGGACGGTAAGCCGCGATCAGCCAGCGGTTCAGCGGGTTCTCTGCTTCCGGCCTGATGCGGCCGCGGATGAACAGCAGCATCAGTACCGGCACCAGCGTGACGGAGAGCAGGGCGGCGCCTGCCATGGCGAAGGTCTTGGTGTAGGCGAGCGGCGCGAACAGCCGCCCTTCCTGTGATTCCAGCGTGAATACCGGAAGGAAGGAGACGGTGATGATGAGCAGCGAGAAGAACAGCGAGGGACCTACTTCCTTGCAGGCGGCGAGGATGGCGGCGGCACGTGCATTAAACTCTAAGCCGTTCGGGCTGAGCTTGTCGAAGCCAGTTTGCTCTTCAACAGGCCCGTTTTGTGCGCCGCTCGTTCCTTCGACATAACCAGCGACTTGCCAGCTTGCGGGCTTAGTCGAATGGCTAGTAGTTCCATCAAGCTCAGGACGAACGGAATTTGAGGGCTCAGGTTGATCGGAGGGACGAGCAGCCAGTCTCTCCAGATGCTTGTGCGCATTCTCGATCATCACGATCGCCGCATCCACCATGGCCCCGATGGCGATCGCGATCCCGCCCAGGCTCATGATGTTGGAATTCAGTCCGAGCGCGTGCATGGCGATGAAAGCCATCAGCACGCCGATGGGCAGCATCACGATGGCGACCAGTGCGCTGCGCGCATGCATCAGGAACACCATGCACACCAGCGCGACGATCAGGCCTTCTTCGATCAGGGTGTGCTTGAGCGTGGCGATGGCGCGCAGGATCAGTTCGGAGCGGTCATACACCGCCCGGATGCTGACGCCCTCCGGCAGTCCTGGCGTGATCTCGGCGATCCTGCCCTTGATGTTCCGGATCACTTCCAGCGCGTTTTCGCCATAGCGCGCCATGGCGATACCGGCCACCACCTCGCCCTCGCCGTTGAGTTCAGCGATGCCGCGCCGCTCGTCCGGGCCAAGCTCTACATGCGCGATGTCGCGCAGCAGCACCGGTGTGCCGCGTGGCGCGTTCACCACCAGGTTTTCGATGTCGCTCTTGCCGTGCAGATAACCTTTGCCGCGCACCATGTACTCGGTCTCGGCCATTTCCACGGTGCGGCCGCCAACGTCGCGGTTCGAGTCGCGTATGACCTGCGTGACCTTGCTCAGCGGTATGCCGTAGGCGCGCAGCTTCACCGGGTCGACCGTCACCTGGTATTGCTGAACGAAGCCGCCGACGGAAGCGACCTCTGCCACGCCGTGCGCCTTGGTCAGCTGATAGCGCAGATACCAGTCCTGCATGGTGCGCAGTTCGGCGAGATTGTGTTTGTCGCTGAGCACGGCGTACTGGTAGACCCAGCCCACGCCGCTCGCATCCGGCCCCAGTTGCGGTGAAACGCCGCTGGGCATGCGTCCGGCGATGCTGTTCAGGTATTCCAGCACGCGGGAACGCGCCCAGTAGATGTCGGTGCCGTCCTCGAAGATCACATACACGAACGAGGCGCCGAAGAAGGAGAAGCCGCGCACCACTTTAGATTTTGGTACGGACAGCATCGCTGTGGTGAGCGGGTAGGTGACCTGGTCTTCCACCACTTGCGGTGCCTGTCCGGGGTATTCGGTATAGACGATCACCTGCACGTCGGACAGGTCGGGCAGCGCGTCCAGCGGGGTTTTTACCACGGCATAGATGCCGGCCAGCGTGATGAACAGGGTGGCGAGCAACACCAGGAAGCGGTTGCGTGCCGACCATTCGATGATTTGGGAAAGCATGTCAGTGCCCTCCGTGTTGCGCGTGCAGACTGGTGATCACGAATTCACCCGGCTTGCGTTCGACGAGCTCGAAGCTGATCGCGGTGCCCGGCTTGATACCCTCAGCCAGAGAGGCGTTCGCCAGCGTGAAGTCCATGGTCATGCCGGGCCAGCCGAGCGATTTGATCGGCTCATGCGTGATGCTTACCGTGCCATCCGGGTTGATGGCGTCGAGAACCCCTTGCCCCTGATGGCCGACCGTTTTGTGTTCCGGTTGTGCGGCTGCGGCATGCGTTGTGTGATCTGCCGGTGCGGCGGCAGGAACGGCACTGCGCGCCGCTTGTTCGCTCATACCGGCCAGCGCGGCTTTGAGGTTGCTCTCCGCATCGATCAGGAAATTGGCGGAAGTGACCACCTGTTCGCCTTCCGCGACACCATTCAGTATTTCGACATAGTCGTCGCTGCGGCCGCCAGGTGTGACTGTGCGCGGTTCGAAACGCCCTTCAGCCAGACGTACCAGCACGACCTGCCGGGTGCCGCTGTCGATCACGGCGGAAGCCGGAACAGTCAGCACCTTGCGGCTCCTGCCCGCTTCGATGTGTGCATTGGCGAACATGGCGGGTTTCAGCAGGCCCTTCGGGTTGGCGATCTCCATGCGAACCTGCACCGTGCGCGTCGCGCTGTCCAGCGTCGGATAGATGAACGTCACCCTGCCGTCGAATGCGCGATCGGGATACGCATCGACAGTGACCTGGGTTCGGTCGTTCAGGCGCACTTGGCCGATGTCCTGCTCAGGCACTTCGGCGATGGCCCAGACGGATGAGAGGTCGGCGATCTGGTACAGCGTATCGCCGGGCATGAAGCGCATGCCCTGCACGGCTTTTTTCTCCAGTACGATGCCGGTGACCGGTGCCCGGAAAGTCACGTGCGGCCGGGAATCGCCGGCAGCGGGCGCATCGGACGGTGCGTCCGCAATATCCCAGTTCTTGAGGCGCGCGGCACTGGCCGCGACCAGTTGCTGCATGCTCTTCCTGGCGTCGTCGTCGGCGTTTTGCATGGAAGCCAGGCCCTGCAAGGCCAGCGCGTGTTCGCGTTGCGCCGAGACCAGCTCGGGGCTGTATACATCGAACAGCGCCTGGCCTTTGCTGACGGCCTGCCCGGTGGTGTTCACGTACAGGCGATCCACCCAACCCTCGAACTTCGGCGCGATGGTGTAAGTGCGGCGTTCGTCGACTTCGATCCGGCCCGTCACGCGCAGTGTCGCGTGCAATTCGCGCATCGCAGCGGCTTTGCTTTTCACGCCCAGTTTTTGCACCTTGTCGAGGCTGATGCCGAGTTGGCCCTCCGGCTCCGCTTCGCCCTCATACACCGGCACATAGTCCATGCCCATGGCGTCCTTCTTGGGCACGGGCGAGGTGTCCGGCAAGCCCATCGGGTTGCGGTAGTACAGCAACTTGCGCTCCCCGCTTTTCGCTGTATCCCGTATCCCGTATCCCGTATCCTGTTTCCCGAGCCAGTATCCGGTCGCAGCCACCGCCAGCAACAACAGAACGGCCAAGGTCGCTTTTGCAAGTTTGTTCATAATTCTTCTCCCAACAGTTTTTCGATATCGGCCAGCCGCGATTGCGCTTCGAGTTGCGCTTTCAGTTGTTGCTGCCGTGCCTGCAATATCTGCCGCTGCGCATCGATCAGTGTGGCGAAATCGACCTTGCCGGTCTCGTATCCGGCCAGGGCGGATTGATAGGTGAGTTCGCTTTGCGGCAGCAAGCGGGTTGCGATCAGCGTTTCGGTGCGCCGGGCCGATTCCAGTGCGGAGAGGTTCTCGGACAGGCTGGATTCCGCCTCGTTGAGGGCGGATTGCTTGCGCGCACTGGCGGCAGCCAGCATCGCTTCAGCCTCGTGCTCCTGCGAGCGGCGTACGGATTGCTGCAGCGGGATGCTGAATTCGACCATCACATCCCAAGTATTTATTGAACTGTATTGGGTACGCCCCACACCGAGCGTGAAGCCTGGATAGCGGTTGGAATACGCCAAGTCGCGGCTTTTATCGGCGGACTGGATCTGTGCCTCCGCGATCTGCAATTGCGGGTTGCGCGCGCGCAGCCGTTCCAGCAAGACGTCCTCATCCAGACTTGCGGTGGGAGGGAGCGGCCGAGGTTGCACGGGCTCGGCCAGCGCCGCATTGACGGGACGCGAAAGCAGGCTGTTCAATTTGGCATGCTCATGGTGGTGTTCGTTCTGGATCCCGATCAGTTCGCCGAGCAGCGTGGTCGTTTCGACTTGCACGCGGACGACATCCTGCTGCGAGCTCAAACCGTTGGCATAACGCTCCCTGACGATCTGCTCCAGATTCTCGAGCAGGTCCAGGGTCTGTTGCGTCAACTGTTCGCTGGCCGCGAGGTAGTAATTCATCGCATAGGCCGTCTTGAGCCGGTTCGCCAGGTCGGACCAATCGGCAGCCGTCTGTCCATTGGCCTGGTCTATCTGCGCCGTGGCGATCCCGCGCTGCAGATCGCGCTTGCCGAACCATGGCACGAATTGGCTCAACTGGTAGCTTTGAATCGGCATCACGTTTGGAATCATGTTGGTGGCCTGGCTGGTGATGTCATACCGCTGGGTACGCAATACCGGGTCCGGCAGCGCGCTTGCGGGTTCAGCCCTTTGCTGCGCCGCCTCGGCATCGAGGCGCGAGGCCGCAAGTTCGGGATTGTGCTCGCGCGCGTAAGCCAGCAGCCCGGCCACGTCGCTGCCCAAGGGCTCGTCGGCGGCGGCCGGCGTGAGCCAGAGCGCACATAGCACGGTAAAGATCGATAGAGATGGTTTCATGTTCCGCATCCTAGTTGCATTGGCAATGCAGGCGGACAGTCGCACGCGACCGCCCAACGGCGCGGGACGAGAATCAGGCTATGAAAACAACGACGATGAAATCAGCAGGCGGACTCGTCCCGTATCAGGCGCGGACGAGAGGCGGGGGGACCAGCGGAGCGGAAACCAGGGAATCAAAGGCAACCAGATAGGGAGTGATTTCACTTGCGGCGGTTTGCACGGGGATCATTTCAATGCCGGGTACAGCGAGGTAACCGGTGCAGGCCAGATGGCAGACACCGCAAGCGTCGCAGGACGAGCCATGTTCAGCCGTTGCAGCGTGCATCTTGCAAGGTGACTGATGATGTCCTGCCATGCCGTCATGCGACATCATGTGGGCCGCGGCAGCTTCGTGGCTTTTACCTTGCTGCATCTGCATGGACACCGTTGCCGCAAGCGCGCTGCCGCTGAAAAGCGGCAACCATAGCAGCAAGAACAGTGCGATAAATTTTCTGGATGACCGGAACATATTTACAGTGTGGCGAATTACCGCTCACTAGTCAAATGCCCGCAGCCCAATACTGTAGCCAACCGGTCTGGCTCAGTCGTCTCCATTGCAGGAATATATCCATTGTCAGCGAAACGCGCTGCGGTTAAAGTTAGCGCTATCCACACACAAGAATTAAAGAGAGAAGAAGATGGCAATATTGATCATAGTGGTGCTGGTTGTGGCCTTATTGCTGGCCTTCTTCCGCTCTTCCATCTGGGGATGGCTGATCGCTTTCGCCGTACTCGTGCCGCTGGTGGCGATGGTAAGCCGCATTTCCGACGGAGCCCTGCAAACGGTCTACATCGCGCTCGGCATCTTCCTCGCCGTCCTGGGTATTCCCGCATTGCGCCGCCTGCTGGTCAGCGGCTTCATACTCGGTATCTTCCGCAAAATACTGCCGCAGGTTTCACAGACCGAGCAAGAGGCGCTGGACGCCGGCACGGTGGGCTGGGACGGCGAACTGTTCAGCGGCAACCCCCACTGGAGGCAACTGCTGGACTTGCCCAAGACCGGGTTGAGCGAACGCGAGCAAGCTTTTCTCGATAACGAAGTAGAACAGCTTTGCGCGATGGTGGACGACTGGGACGTCACCCACACACGGCAGGACTTGTCGCCGGAAGCCTGGCAGTTCATCAAGGACAAGGGTTTCTTCGGCATGATCATCCCGCAGGAATACGGCGGCCTGGAATTTTCCGCCCAGGCGCAATCGGCGGTGGTGGCCAAAGTGGCCTCGCGTAGCGGCACGGCGGCGGTGACGGTGATGGTGCCCAATTCGCTGGGGCCGGCCGAATTGCTGCTGCATTACGGCACGCAGGAACAAAAGGAAAAGTACTTGCGCAACCTTGCATGCGGCAAGGAAATCCCATGCTTCGCCCTGACCGGCCCGTTCGCAGGTTCGGACGCGGGTGCGATCCCCGATTACGGCATCGTCTGTTACGGGGACTTCAACGGACACAGCAACGTGCTCGGCGTGCGCGTCACCTGGGAGAAGCGCTACATCACGCTGGCCCCGGTGGCGACGCTGCTCGGTCTGGCGTTCAAGCTTTTCGATCCGCAAAACCTGCTGGGCGCCGAAGTGTCGCGCGGCATCACGCTGGCGCTGATCCCGACGGACACGCCCGGAGTGAATGTGGGCCGTCGCCACTTCCCGCTCAATTCCGCTTTCCTGAACGGTCCGACCACGGGCAAGGAAGTATTCATTCCCATGGACTACATCATCGGCGGCACCATGCGCATCGGACAGGGCTGGCGCATGCTGATGGAATGCCTCGCGGCAGGGCGATCCATCTCCCTGCCTGCCAGCGCGACGGGCGGCGTCAAACTGGCGGCGCGCACCAGCGGTGCCTATTGCCGCGTGCGCAAACAGTTCAAGGTGCCGGTGGGCAAGTTCGAAGGCGTGGAAGAGGCGTTGACCCGCATCGGCGGGAATCTTTATGTGATGGATGCGGCACGCACGATGACGGCGCAGGCGGTGGATCTGGGCGGCAAACCGTCCGTGATCTCCGCCATCGTCAAATACCATTGCACCGAGCGCGGCCGTATCGCCATCAACGATGCGATGGACGTGCACGGGGGCAAGGGGATATGCCTGGGGCCGGACAATTATCTGGGCCGCGCCTATCAGCAGACCCCGATCGGCATCACGGTGGAAGGGGCAAATATCCTCACGCGCAGCCTGATCATATTCGGGCAGGGTGCCGTGCGCTCGCATCCTTACGTGCTGAAAGAGATCCATGCCGCGCACGATGAGGACACCAAAAGAGCCGTACGCGAATTCGATGCCGCCCTGTTCGGGCATATCAGTTTCAGCCTGAGCAATGCGGTACGCAGCCTGGTCTACGGCCTGACCGGCGGGCACATCATCGGTGTGCCGACCGAGCAACCGACCAAGGGCTACTATCAGGCGCTGACGCGCTATTCAGCAGCGTTCGCTTTTGCTTCGGACGTTTCCATGCTCGTGCTGGGGGGCGGACTCAAACGCCGCGAGAAGCTGTCCGCCCGTCTCGGCGACGTATTGAGCCAGATGTATCTCTGCTCCGCGGTGCTGAAACGCTTCGAGGACGACGGTCGTCCGGAAGAAGACCTGCCGCTGTTGCACTGGGGGATGCAGGACGGTCTGTATCGTATCCAGACTGCGCTGGACGGCGTGCTGCAGAACTTTCCCAGCCGCCTTGCCGCGCTGGTGTTGCGCGTCATGATCTTCCCGCTGGGACAATGGCGCAGGCCGCCCAGCGACCATATTGGCCATCAGGTTGCATCCCTGTTGCTCAAGCCCGGTGCGGCGCGCGATCGCCTGACTGCGGGCATGTTCATCCCGAAGGCGCATCGTAATGCGCCTTCCCCTCTCCTCAATCCTGAAGAAACTACTAGCCATTCGACTAAGCCCGCAAGCGGGCAAGTCGCTGGTTATCTCCCGCAAGCGGGCGACGGGGCAAACGAATCGCTGCGCGACTCTCCCACTTACGACGAGAAAGATGCCGTCGGTGCGCTGGAAGCCGCGCTTGCCAGCACCCTGGTGTGTGAACCGTTGCAGGCAGTCCTGGAAAAGGCGCGCAAGGAAGGCAGGATCAAAGCGCGCGAAGAGCTGCAACAGATCTCCGAGGCGCGCGAACTAGGCTACATCGATGCCGGACAGGCGCAGCAGCTGGAACGCGATTACGCCTTGCGCCGCAAGGTCATCATGGTGGACGACTTCGCTCCGGAAACATTGAGGGCAAACCAGGGATGACCGGCCTGCGCGACAAGGTGGTCTTCATCACCGGATCCAGCCGCGGCATCGGACGCGAGATCGCGTTGCGATGCGCACGCGACGGAGCACTAGTGGTCATCACCGGCAAGACGGTTGAGACGCATCCCAAGCTGCCCGGAACCATACACAGCGTGGCGGAAGAAGCGGTCGCCGCGGGCGGCCAGGCGCTGGCGATCCAGCTCGACGTGCGCGACGAGCAAGCCATTCACGCGGCGGTCGAGCAGGCGGCAGCGCACTTCGGCGGCATCGACGTGCTGGTCAACAATGCCAGTGCCATCAGTCTTACCCCCACGCTGCAAACTCCCGCCAAGCGTCTCGACCTGATGTGGGACGTGAACATGCGCGCGACCTTTCTTGCATCGCAAGCCTGCATCCCGCATCTCCGGAAAGCGGCGAACCCGCATATCCTGACGCTGTCGCCGCCGCTCAATTTCGAGGCGAAATGGTTTGCGCCGCATGTCGCCTATTCCATCTCCAAATTCGGCATGAGCCTGTGCGCCCTGGGCATGGCGAAGGAGTTCGCGGACGACGGCATCGCCGTGAATTGCCTGTGGCCGCGCACCACCATCGCCACCGCCGCCATCGAATTCAATTTTCCCGAAGCCATTCTTCGTGCCTCGCGCAAGCCCGCCATCGTGGCCGATGCGGCGCATGCGATTCTGCTGCGCGACAGCAGGACATTCAGCGGCCATTTTTTCATCGACGATGAAGTGCTGCGTGCCGAAGGCGTGAAAGACTTTGAAAAGTATGCGGTCAGCCCGGGCGAGCGGCTGTTCGGCGATCTGTTCTTGTCGCAACCATAATAATAAAACGGGAGTCGGGGGAATGAATCCAGCAGAAAAAGAAGACGTGATATCGCCACAGCAGGCGGTGACTTTGCACGGCCTGTTCCTGGAACGGGTGCGCCGCTCGCGGGACAAGATCGCCTACCGGTATTTCGACAACCGGCAATCGGTCTGGGTCGACCTGAGCTGGGGGCAGATGCTCGAACAGGTGGCGCGCTGGCAGGCGGCTTTGGCGCAGGAGGGACTGGCCAAGGGCGACCGTGTGGCGCTCATGCTGCGCAATTGCCCGCAATGGGTCATGTTCGACCAGGCCGCGATGTCGCTGGGTTTGGTCGTGGTGCCGCTGTACACGGTGGATCGGGCCGAAAACATCGCCTACATCGTGAACGACGCACAAGTGAGAGTCGTGCTGTTCGAGACCGCCGAGCAATGGCAGGAACTCAGCGGCGTGGTGGGCCAGATGGGCTGTGTGCAACGCTTCATCTCGCTGGACGACTTCAAGAGCCAGGAGGAGCGTCTGGTTCCGGCCGCGAAATACCTGCACACGCAGTCGGTCGAACTGCTGCCCGCCGTCCCGTGCGAGAGCGGTGAACTGGCGAGCATCATCTACACGTCTGGCACCACAGGCAAGCCCAAAGGCGTGATGCTGAGCCACTCCAACATGCTGAGCAATATTTACGACGGCATGGCCACGTTCGCGGTCTACAAGAGCGACCTGATGCTTTCGTTCCTGCCGTTATCCCACACGTTCGAACGCACCTGCGGCTATTACATGCAGGTGATGACGGCAGCGACGGTCGCCTATGCGCGGTCCATTCCCCTGCTGTCGGAAGACCTGCAAATCATACGCCCGACGCTGCTGATCTCCGTGCCGCGCATCTACGAGCGCATCTACGGCGCGATCAATACGAAGCTGAGGGAAGGTTCGCCGCTCAAGCGCATGTTGTTCAAGCTGGCCGTGGATGTGGGCTGGTCGCGCTTTCAATACCGGCAGGGACGGGGAGGCTGGAAACCCTCGTTCCTGTTGTGGCCCCTGCTGCAGAAGCTGGTGGCGCAAAAGATCATGGACAGGCTCGGCGGACGCTTGCGCACTGCCGTCACCAGCGGTGCGGCGCTCGCGCCGGAGATCTCGCGCATGTTCATCGGCCTGGGGCTGCCGGTGGTGCAGGGCTACGGACTCACCGAGACCAGCCCCATCGTGGCGGGCAACAAGCTGGACAACAACTTCCCGGACAGCGTAGGGCAACCGATACGCGGGGTGCAGGTGAAGGTGGGCGAGCAGAGTGCGCTGCTGGTGAAGGGGCCGAACGTGATGATGGGTTACTGGAACAACCCCGAGGCGACCCGGGCCATGATCGATGCGGATGGCTGGCTGAACACGGGCGACACCGCGCGCATCAGCGAAACGGGGCACATCTATATCACCGGGCGCCTGAAGGAGATCATCGTGCTGTCCAACGGGGAAAAGATGCCGCCCGCCGACATCGAGGCCGCCATCCTGCATGATCCCCTGATCGACCAGGTGATGATATGCGGCGAGGCGCGGCCGTACCTGGTTGCACTGGCCGTGCTCAATCCGGAAGTGTGGCCGGCCATCGCTGCGAAAGTCGGCGTGCGGCCGGACATGCCGGAATCGCTGACCGACAGCAATGTGGAAGCCAAGGTGTTGCGGCGTATCGCGCGCAACATGAGCGAGTTTCCCGGCTATGCCAATGTGCATCGCGTATTGCTGTTGCGAGAGCCGTGGACCATAGACAACGGCCTGCTGACGCCGACACTGAAACTCAAGCGTGCCGTCGTCGCGCAACGATTTGCGGCGCAGATCGACGAACTTTACAAGGGACATTGAACGATGAATACAACAGCAGCAGCAACACTACCGGATCGCCAGCCCACCTTGCGCGTGGCGGCGATGCCTTCGGACGCGAACTACACGGGAGATATCTTCGGCGGCTGGTTGATGGGGCAGGTCGACATCGCCGGCAGCATCCCGGCGGTACACCGCGCCAAGGGCAGGGTGGCAACGATAGCGGTCAATTCGTTCGTGTTCAAACAGCCCATCTTTGTCGGCGATATCGTCAGCTTTTACGCCAGGATATTGAAGGTCGGGACGACTTCGGTCACTGTGGATGTCGAAGTCTTTGTGCAGCGCGACCCCGAGAATCCGACCTGTCTCAAGGTGACCGAAGCGACCCTGACTTATGTCGCGGTGGGTGAGGATCGCAAGCCGCGGCCCTTGCCGCCCCAGGAATAACAAGTCCCATCTTGCAGCAGATAAATTGTTTTAGTCCCAGGAGAGATTGAGTCATGAAGTTATACAGATCGTTGATCGCCATGTCCGTGACGGGCGCATTGGTGGCAATGTCGGGAAATGCGGCCGCGGCCGCGTTCGCCTTGATCGAACAAAGCAGCGGGCTGGGCAATGCCTTTGCCGGCGGTGCCGCGGGCGCAGAAGATGCGACCACCATCTTTTTCAACCCGGCCGGCATGTCCCGGCTGAAGGGCAACCAGGTGACCGTTGCCGGCAGCCTGATCCAGCCCTCGATCAAATTCTCCAACACAGGATCGACGGGTGCAGCGCTGCAGCCATTCGGCGACAATGGGGGCGATGCAGGCAGCCTGGTGCTGGTGCCCAACACCTATCTGGTGATGGAAGTCGAGCCTGCCCTGCGCTTCGGCCTGAGTATCAATTCCCCGTTCGGTTTGCAGACCCAATATGACCCGACCTGGGTCGGACGCTTTCAGGCGATCAACTCCAGGATTCGAACCGTCAACCTGAATCCCTCGTTTTCATACGAGATGAACGACTATGTCAGCCTCGGAATCGGTCTGAGCTATCAGCACATCACCGGCGATCTTTCCAATGCGGTGAACTACAGCGCTGCGGCAGGCGGCGGGCTGGGGCCCAACCTGGAAGGGGTCAGTTCGATGAGCGGCAGCGATTCGGCCTGGGGCTACAACTTCGGGGTCCTGTTCAATGTCGCGCCGGATACCCGCATCGGGCTGTCGTATCGCTCGAAGATCAACTACAACCTGAATGGCTCGGTTAGCTTCAGCAATGTCCCTGCTGCACTGCAGGGGCAGGCGGCACTTCAGAACGGCAATGTGTCGCTGCCGATCAGCATGCCCGATATGGCCTCGATCAGCGGCTTTCATCAATTGAACGACAAGTGGGACGTGATGGCCGATGCAAGCTGGACGGGTTGGAGTGTCATGCAACAACTGGTGGTCAGCCGTGCCAACGGAAGCGTCTTGCAGTCAACCCCGGAAAACTGGACCAACACCTGGCGTTTCAGCCTGGGGTCGACCTATCACTACAACGAACAATGGCTGGCTCGCATCGGCGTGGCCTATGACCAGACGCCGGTGCCCGCTGCCTACCTGACGGCGCGCATTCCCGACAACAGCCGCACCTGGCTGACGTTCGGAGGCCAGTACAAGGTATCGGATAGCAGCAAGGTGGATTTCGGATACGCCCACCTGTTCGTCAAGGACACTTCCATCGCCAACAACCAGACCGCAACGGGCGCGGGCGATCTGGTAGGCATCTACAGCAGCAGCATCAATATCGTGACGGTGCAGTACGCATATAATTTCTGATCGTCTTCGGCAGGTGGCGGGATTTTGCCCGCCGCTTTTTTCAGCATAAATTCGGGAGTATCGCGATGGGCAATCATCTGAATGTTCGTAAGGCTGCCGTTCTCGGCGCAGGCGTGATGGGCGCGCAGATCGCCGCGCACCTGGTCAATGCCAATGTGGAGACGCTGCTGTTCGAGTTGCCCGCGAAGGAGGGCGACCCGAACGGCAACGTGAACAAGGCGCTGGACGGACTGAAGAAGCTGGAGCCTGCGCCCATCTCCAGCCCGTCCCGGATCACCTACATCCAGGCTGCGAATTACGACCAGCACCTGGAGAAGCTGCGCGAGTGCGACCTGATCATCGAAGCCATTGCGGAGCGAATCGACTGGAAATCCGACCTTTACCGCAAGGTCGCGCCCTATGTCGGCGAGCACGCCATCTTTGCGACCAATACCTCCGGGCTTTCGATCAACCAGCTGTCGCAGGCGTTCCCCGATAACCTGCGCCACCGTTTCTGCGGCATCCACTTCTTCAACCCGCCGCGCTACATGCACCTGGTCGAGCTGATCCCTTGCGCTGCAACCGAAGCCCCGCTGCTCGACCAACTGGAGACCTTCCTCGTCTCGACGCTGGGCAAAGGCGTGGTGCGTGCCAAGGACACGCCCAACTTCATCGCCAACCGCATCGGCGTCTTCTCCATGCTCGCCACCAAGCATCACGCGGCGGAGTTCAACCTCGGCTTCGACATGGTGGACGCGCTCACGGGGCGCTACCTCGGCCGGCCCAAGAGCGCGACCTTCCGCACGCTGGATGTGGTCGGCCTGGACGTGTTCGCCCATGTGGTCAACACCATGCGCGAGAACCTGACCGAGGATCCCTGGCACAAGCATTTTGAACTGCCGAGCTGGTTCAAGTACCTGGTCGACCAGGGTTCCCTGGGGCAGAAGACCAAACGCGGCGTCTACATGAAGATCGGCAAGGAGATCCATGTGCTGGACCTGCACACCCGGGAATACCGCCTGTCCGATGCCAAGGTGGACGACGGCGTGAAGGACATCCTGCGCGAACGCGACTGGGCGAAGAAACTCGCCGGACTGCGCAGCAACCCGCATCCGCAGGCGCAATTCCTGTGGGCGACGTTCCGCGACGTGTTCCACTATTGCGCCCTGCAGCTGGAGTCCATCGCGAACAATACGCGAGACCTGGACTTGGCCGTGCGCTGGGGTTTCGGCTGGGACAACGGCCCGTTCGAGATCTGGCAGGCCGCAGGCTGGCAGCAAGTGGCAGAGTGGATCAGTGCCGATATCGCCGCCGGCAAGGCGATGGCAACCACACCGCTGCCCGCGTGGGCGACCTATGCGACACGCCTTGCGGTGCACGGCATGCAGGGATCCTACGCGCCGGCCACCAATAGCTACCAACCCCGTTCCAACCTCCCGGTCTACCAGCGCCAGCTCTATCCGGACCGGCTCCTCGGCGAGGAGCGCCACTATGGCGAGACCGTGTTCGAGACCGACGAAGTGCGCCTGTGGCACACGGGAGACAGCGTCGCCATCCTGAGCTTCAAGAGCAAGATGCACACCGTCAGCAACGAAGTGCTGGACGGTATCCTGCGTGCGGTGAACGAAGCCGAAGCGCATTTCAGCGCGCTCGTCCTGTGGCAAACCGAGCCGCCGTTCTCGGCTGGGGCCAACCTGCTGCAACTGATGCAGGGCATGCAGGAACCGGCACCGGACGAAGGACTGTTCGGCCGCTTCAAGCAGGCGGCCAGCCGCGTCAAATACACCATCGCGGGCGGTGGTGGTTTGAGCGAGATCGTCAATGCAGCCACCGGCAACGTGCCCAAGGTGGAAGCCGTGGTGGCCAAGTTCCAACAGGTCTCGCAGCGCCTCAAATACGCGCTCGTGCCCACCATCGCCGCGGTGGACGGGCTGGCGCTCGGCGGCGGCTGCGAATTCTCCATCCACTGCACGCGCATCGTCGCCACGCTGGAAACCTACATCGGCCTGGTGGAAGTCGGCGTGGGCCTGCTGCCCGCGGGCGGCGGCTGCAAGGAGATGGCGCAGCGCGCGGCACAAGAGGCGCAGCGCTTCGCCAGTGACAACCGCGTCGACGTCTTCCCCTACCTGCGCAGATATTTTCAGAACATCGCCATGGGTGAGGTCGCCAAAAGCGCCGAGATGGCACGAGAGATGGGCTACCTCAGGCAGTCCGACCGCATCGTGATGAACCGTTTCGAACTGCTGCATATCGCCAAGGAAGAAGCCAGGGCGCTCAACGCCACCGCCTACCGCCCGCCGCTGCACCAGCGCCAGATCACCGTGGCCGGCCGCACCGGCATCGCCACCCTGCAGGCTGCGATGGTCAACATGCTCGAAGGCAACTTCATCTCCGAATACGACTACAACATCGGCAGCCGCGTCGCCGAGACTCTGTGCGGCGGGGATGTGGATTCGGGCAGCGTGGTGGACGAGCAATGGCTGCTCGACCTGGAGCGGCGCCACTTTATGGAGTTGCTGGGGCACTTCAAGACGCAGGACAGGATCGAATATATGTTGAAGAACGGGAAGCCGTTGAGGAATTGATGTGAATCAGAAAGTTGATGCCTCAGATCAGTTGAGATCGGTGGATTGTGTGTATGAACCAGATCCCAGAACAAAAATGTTTGTCAGGCTGGATATACGCACAGGAGATGTTTATCCGAGAGTTCTCGCAGATCAGTATGGTGCCATAGCCTTCTTTAAGCTGCATGAAACCGTTCCGAGCGTTGTGTTGGTTCATTTTGAGACTGCAAAAAACTTGTATCTATATGCGTGGTTCGTTTATCGCTTTTATCCTGTGGCTGAACAACAGGCCCTTGCAAGTCTTGAGTTTGCGCTTCGCGAGAGACTTCCGGATTTTGTGGCAGCGGAAAAGAGAAAGCATAGAATGGGTTTCGAGCCCGGACTTAAGAGCTTATTAGGCTACGCAGTTAAAGAAGGTATTGTCAGAAATGAGAAATTCTCAACGCGTGAACGTTGGGCAAGAAAGCGCGCTGAGAGTCGATATCGTTTTCAAAAGAGCGAGGAAATGAGAAACACGAATGTTGATAGCTTGGTGATAGATGAGTCAGAGGCAGTGGTGACACAAGAGGACTTGGATTGTGATTGGCTAAATATCTTCTTGGAAACCATACCATCTATCCGTAATGACTATGCACACGGCAGTCGTACATTGAGAAACAATGTCCTTCATTCGTTTGAGTTAGTGACAGAGATAATTAACCAGCTTTATCCAAAAGCGGAAATAGGCGCGTAGGTCGGGTTAGCGCAGCAAGGTAGGATGGGTTGAGCGTAGCGATACCCATCGTCAGAGTGAAAAATGATTGATGGGTATCGCTGCGCTCAACCCATCCTACAGAACTGTCGAACGGGAAAATTGAAAATAGTGTTTCATCCGTCCATGGTTCGACAGGCTCACCACGAACGGGTGAAACGGGGTCAGCATCGCAATTGTTTTTGTAGTGTTGTAACGGCAGTTGCTAACAGGAGGTGAAATAAAATTGGCCATGCAGTCATACAAGGGTAGCTGCCACTGCGGCGCGATCCAGTTCTCGTTCGAGACCGAGCCGTTCACCCACGGTATACGCTGCAACTGTTCGTTCTGTGCCAAACGGGGAATCATGGTACATCCGGTGCCGGGGTCGAAGTTCCTGATTGAAGCCAAGGACGATACGCTTGGTCAGTCCCGTAGGTCGGGTTAGCGCAGCGTAACCCGACATTTTTCGTTGCGCTGTCGGGTTACGGCCTGCGGCCTAACCCGACCTACAGGGATATTGGCGGTATAGAGGTTGGGGGATGTGATGAGATACCGGCGTGCATTCGTTGATGGCGGCTCATTCTTCTTCACGTTGGTGACGGAGAAACGGCGACCGATATTTGCCTCGACGGAGGCGGTGGATGTGTTGCGGTCCGCATTTCGTTCCGTGCGAGCCTCCCATCCGTTTGTGCTGGATGCAATGGTGGTTTTGCCGGATCACTTGCATTGCATCTGGACGTTGCCGCCAGACGATGCAGATTTCGCCATCCGCTGGAGACTGGTTAAAACGTGGTTCACGAAACATTGCGATCCGGCGCTACGTGTCATGCAAAACGCCAGCCAGGCGAGGCGGCGGGAGCAGACGCTGTGGCAGCATCGTTATTGGGAGCACATGCTGCGGGACGAACAGGATTTCGAGAAACATGTGGAGTATGTTCATTACAATCCGGTGAAGCACGGATATGCGACCTCTCCGATGGCGTGGCCGCATTCCAGTTTCCGGAGGTATGTCGAGGCTGGGATATATGAGGCGGATTGGGGACGGTGGCAGATGGATTTTGATGGTGTTGGGTATGAATGAGGCGGGTGTCGGGTTACGCTGCGCTAACCCGACCTACGGGGCTACGGGGTGGCCCAATTCTCAATTCTTGAAATGAGAAAATGCGATAGTTGATCGGAGGAAATTATGAGCAAACAAGTCCAGGAAGCCTACATCGTTGCCGCAACACGCACGCCAGTCGGCAAGGCGCCGCGCGGCATGTTCCGCAACACCCGTCCGGACGACTTGCTGGCGCATGTGCTGAAGAGCGTGCTGGCACAGGCACCGTCGCTCGACCCGGCCAGCATCGGTGACGTGATCGCCGGCTGCGCGATGCCGGAGGCGGAGCAGGGCATGAACGTGGCACGCATCGCGCTGCTGCTGGCAGGATTGCCGGATTCGGTGCCCGGGATGACGGTCAACCGCTTCTGTTCCTCCGGTGTGCAGGCAGTGGCGCTGGCGGCAGACCGCATCCGACTGGGCGAGGCCGATGTGATGATCGCGGCAGGTGTGGAGAGCATGAGCATGGTGCCCATGATGGGCAACAAGGTCGCGTTCAATCCGGCCATTTTCGAGAACGAGCATGTCGGCATCGCCTACGGCATGGGGATGACCGCGGAGAAAGTGGCGGAGCGCTGGAAGGTGTCGCGCGACGCACAGGACGCGTTTGCCTTGCAGAGCCATCTGCGCGCCGTTGCGGCGATCAACAACGGCGAATTCGAGGACGAGATCACGCCTTACCGCATCACCGACAATGTGCCGGACCTTAATACCCGCGAGATCAATATCAAGACGCGCGACGTCGCGCAGGACGAGGGCCCGCGCTCGGATACCTCGCTGGAGGCGCTGGGCAAGCTCAAGACGGTGTTCATGCAGAAAGGCTCAGTCACGGCCGGCAACAGTTCACAGATGTCGGACGGTGCGGGCGCGGTACTGCTGTGCTCCGAGTCCGCACTGAAGCGCTACAACCTGACACCTATCGGCAAGTTTCTGGGCTTCAACGTGGCGGGCGTGCCGCCGGAGATCATGGGCATCGGCCCGAAAGAAGCCATTCCGCGCGCATTGAAGCAGGTTGGCCTGACCCTGAACGACATCGGCTGGATCGAGCTGAACGAAGCGTTTGCCGCGCAATCGCTGGCGGTGATCCATGATCTCGGGCTTGATCCGGCCAAGGTCAATCCGCTGGGCGGGGCGATCGCTTTGGGCCACCCGCTGGGTGCGACCGGGGCGATCCGCACCGCGACGCTGATGCACGGCCTGCGTCGCCGCAAACAGAAATACGGCATGGTGACTATGTGCATCGGCACGGGCATGGGCGCGGCCGGCGTGTTCGAATCTTTGTGAACGAAAGGATATACATGAAAAAATTATTGCTGGTTGTCTGTGGTCTGTTGCTGAGTGGAAGCCTGAACGCGATGGAAGTGGCCGGCGTGAACCTGCCGGGCAGCGCACAAGTCGGCGTGCAGCCGCTGGTGCTGAACGGCGCGGGCATCCGCACCAAGTGGTTCTTCAAGGTCTATGTCGCCGCGCTATACCTGCCGCAGAAGCAGACTTCAGGTTCGGCGATCATCGCGGATGAGCATCCGCATCGCATGGCAATGCACATGCTGCGAGAGCTGGCGAGCAAGAAACTGTATGGCGCGTTCAGCGAGGCCATCGAGATGAACCGGACTCCGGCCGAACTGGCCGCCATGGATGCGCAGATGAAGGAGATGAAGCAGATATTCGATGCGGTGGGCGAGGTGAAGGAAGGTGACATCGTCACGCTGGACTATCTGCCCGGCAGCGGTACACAGGTCAGCGTGAACGGAAAGGCGTTCGGCACGATTGCCGGAGCGGAATTTAACCGTGCCCTGCTGGAAATCTGGATCGGCAACAACCCGGTGCAGGATGACCTGAAGAAAGGATTGTTGGGTGGTTGATTCCAGTGCTCCTGACGAGGCCAGGGAGAGCTTTGATGTGGACCATGCCTTTATCGCGCATCTGAACGGCGAATGCCTTGACTGGGCGGGCATGGATAACGAGGCGCTGCAGCGCGCGATACAGGCGCAGGGCGGCGAGTGGAGCAGCCTGGTGAAGGAGCGCTGCCCGCATGTGTTCGCCGCTGCACCGGTTTTCATCAGCGAGTTGCAGCTGCAGCAGATGCGCGCTGTCATCGCCGCTGTGGAGGAAGTGGTGAATCGGCCAGATACTCGGCCCAACACCCCTCACCCTAACCCTCTCCCGCCTGCGGGAGAGGGGACAAACGCCACTCCTGCATCGCGTGAGCATTGTCATGGAGTGTTCTACGGCTACGACTTCCATCTGAACGAGCAGGGCGCTCACCTCATCGAGATCAATACCAATGCGGGGGGGGCTTTCCTGAACGCATTGCTGATCGGGAGTCAGCATGGCCTCTTCCTGTATGGCACGGCAGTGGCCAAGAACCGCCTGGAGCAGGTCTTCATCGACATGTTTCGCAATGAATGGCGACTGGTTCGCGGCGATGCCGCGCTGAAAACCATCGCCATCGTGGACGAACAGCCGGAGTCCCAATATCTCTATCCGGAATTCCTGCTGATGCAGAAGATCTTCGAGCGTGAGGGTTACGCTGTGCATATCGTCGATCCCTCGGCCCTGCAGGCGCGCGAGGACGGTTTGTATTGCGGTGAACAGCGCGTCGATCTGATCTACAACCGCCTCACCGATTTCGATCTGCATCAGTTTCCGCATATTCGCGCGGCCTGGGACGATCAGCAGGTGGTGCTGACGCCGAACCCGGCGCATTACCGGCGCTATGCGGACAAACGCAAACTGACGCAATTGTCGGACAAGGAATGGCTGCATTCGGCCGGAGTCTCGCAAGCGAGTATCGATGCGCTTATGCTAGGGGTGCCGCAGACTCGCCTGGTCCAGGCGCAAGATGCCGATCAGTGGTGGAGCGAACGCAAGCAATGGTTCTTCAAGCCGGTGAGCGGCTACGGCAGCAAGGGCGCATATCGCGGCGACAAGCTCACCAAGCGCGTGTTCGAAGAGATCATGCAGTCCGACTATGTCGCACAACGACTGGCGCTGCCGGACGAGCGCAAGGTGTGCATGGAAGGTGCCGAACCGCAATCGCTCAAATTTGACGTGCGCTGCTATGTGTATGACGGGCATATCCAGTTTGTCGCGGCGCGTCTCTACCAGGGGCAGACTACCAACTTCCGCACACCGGGCGGCGGCTTTGCGCTGGTGCGCGAGGTAAGCTGATTACCGATGGCCTTGCGCCCCTGAAGGGCAAAGTATCTAGGCAGGTATCTAGATACTTGTCTAGGTAGTCGTGCATATTGTGGGGACTGGGGCTTCGTCGCAGAATCCGGACTCGGCCGTTGAGCGTCTATTGGCCGTATTGGGGAACAGCGATGAATACTTCCTTGCTCAACCGGCGTCCGTTCTGGTTCAGTCTGGACGATTATATTTTCCATATCGATCAGGCAAACTTGCGTGTTCGAACCGAGCAACTCCGCACTCGGCTTTCGGTCTATCCCTGGCTCGTCTTGAGCCAAATCGTTTTACAGTTCCTGTTTGTGTTGTTGTTCTGGGACCAGGCACTGCATCGGCTGCTGCTGTCCTGGCTGGCAATTCTTTACGCATTGCATGCGGCGGAGCTCGTCAGGTGGTCTACGCATCGGGATGAATTGAATACCTTGCAGGACTGCAGGGATTGGCATCTTCACTTCACGCTCTTCGCGATCGCGGCGGGCGTCATGTGGGGTGTGGCTACGGTAATCTTCTTTCCGGCCGACATCGGCTATCAAAGCCTGTTGATCTGCGTGATGCTGGGGTTGGTCGCGGGAGCGGTTACCATGAACTCGGCGCATCTGCCTTCGCTATACGGCTATTTTCTCGGGATCATGATCCCGCTGATCCTGCGTGTGTCATTCGAGAATGACACAATCCACTGGATACTCACGTTGATGCTGAGCGTATATGTGGCGGTGGTTGTGCTGGAAGGACATGGCCTGAACAAGACATTCATGCTTTCGCTTCGGCAGCGCTTTGAAAATACCTCGTTGCTGCAGCAACTGACAGCGCAAAAGGCAGAAACTGAAGAGGCCCGCAGTCAACTGGAACGAACCAATATCATTTTGCACGATAACGAAACGAGGCTGGAGCAGATGGTGCGCGAACGGACCGCTCAGCTTCAACAAAGGTCTGATGAGATCGTGGCGATCAAGGATACGACCATCCTGGCGCTGACCTCACTGGCGGGGACGCGGGATAACGAGACGGGCAACCACATCCGTCGCACGCAACATTATGTCCGTACCCTGGCGATACGGTTGCGCGACCATCCGCGCTTCAAATATTTTCTGACCGACGAAAATATCGAGATGCTCTTCAAGATCGCGCCTCTGCACGATATCGGTAAGGTCGGCATTCCGGATCGCATACTTCACAAGCCGGGCAAGCTGACACAGGAAGAGTTCGAGATCATGAAGACGCATACCACCCTCGGCGGAAATGCGATATCGGGCGCGGAGAACATGACGAGTGTCCGCAACAGCCCGTTTCTGAAAGCAGCCCGCCAGATCGCGATCGGGCATCACGAGAAATGGGACGGAAGCGGATATCCATTCGCCTTGCGCGAGGATCACATTTCCATCCCGGCGCGTTTGATGGCCCTGGCTGATGTCTATGATGCGATGTCATGCCGGCGCGTGTATAAGTCCGCCATGGTTCACGACGACGTTGCGGAAGTCATCATCGACGGCAAGTGGAAACACTTTGACCCCGATGTGGTCGATGCATTTGTGGCTGCCATCGGTGAATTCAAGGAAATCGCTGCGAGGTATCGCGACAACGAGGCCGATGTCCCCGGCTGGAAAGTGGCTGCCTAACTGTTTTTGCAATATCTCAGACTTCCCGGTATTCAATGGCCGCGTATCACCAGCGGAATACGCTGCCTGCCGAACTGTCCGTCGAATTTTCCGAAGTGTCCCGCCAGTTTCGTGCCGCAATGCGGGCATGTGCCGTTGTCCGCGACCGCGTAATCTCGGATGAGGTGCCAGTCACGGACGATCAGCGGTTGCCGGCAGTTGGAACAGAGCGTTGTGCCGCCGCTCAGGTCATGTACGTTGCCGGTATAGACATGCTGCAATCCGGCGGCATGGGCGATCTCGCGTGCCTGCGTCAGTTTGCCGGCGGGCGTGGGAGCAATGTCGGTCATCTTGTAGTCGGGGTGGAAAGCGGTGAAGTGCAGTGGCACCTCCGTCCCAAGTTCCTTCGCGATCCATTCGCTCATCCGGCCGATCTCGTGCTCACTGTCGTTGTAGCCGGGTATCAACAGCGTGGTCAGTTCGACCCACACCCCGGTTTCCTGCCGCAGATATTTCAATGTGTCCAGCACGGGTTGCAGGTGTGCGCCGGTCTGCTTTAAATAGAACTCATCCGTGAACGCTTTCAGGTCCACGTTCGCGGCATCCATCTTTGCGTAGAACTCGCGGCGGGGCTGGTCGTGCATATAACCCGCCGTGACCGCCACGGCCTTGATGCCAAGCTCATGACAGGCATCGGCCACGTCCATGGCGTATTCGGCGAAGATCACCGGATCGTTATAGGTGAATGCCACGCTCTTGCAATTCAGTTCGGCCGCGGTACGTGCGATAGCCTCGGGCGTCGCCTGATCGGCGAGTTTGTCGAAGCTGCGTGATTTGGAGATGTCCCAGTTCTGGCAGAATTTGCAGGCCAGGTTGCAGCCGGCCGTGCCGAACGACAGAATGCTGCTGCCCGGATAAAAGTGATTGAGCGGCTTCTTCTCGACGGGATCGACGCAAAAGCCCGAACTGCGACCATACGTGGTCAGTACCATCGCGTCATCGATGCGCCCCCGCACGAAGCATGCACCGCGCTGCCCCTCATGCAATTTGCAGTCACGCGGACACAGGTCGCACTGTATGCGCCCGTCGTCCAGCCTGTGCCAGTATCTGGCCGGATACCGCTCGGCGATGCTGATCGGCTCGTCCATTTCAGCGGGCCTCGGCGAAATCGGCTTCGCGCCACTTGCTCACGGTATAACGCGACAGCCTGATCTCCTGCGCCCAGAAATTGTCGGGCAACCCGGCTTTGCGCTTGAGGTGTGCCATGAAATGGCGTGTCTCCGGCAATTGTTCCCAGACCTGCGGCAGAAAAGTGCTGCGGTAACGCCCGTATTCGAAGATAACGCCATCCACCCCCGGGCGCAGTTGTGACAGGGCGTCATGCTCGCCGCGGAATTCCATTGTCTCGGCTGCTGACAGCAATGAAATCTCACACTCGGTTATTGTCAACTCGTAGCGGCCAAGCGGCTCGAAACGCGGGTCGCGAAAAGCTGCGGCAAGGGCGTTCTGACGGACATCCTGAGCCAGCGGACGGTGCGCCTGCAACGACCCGATGCAGCCGCGCAACTCGCCATTCTGTGTCAGTGTGACAAACGTCGCACCTTTCTCGTCCAGCCATTGTTCTTGCGGTGTCGAGACATAAACCTCCCCGAGCGCCTCGCCGATGGCGCCGCGCGCGATCTCTACCAATACTTTTCCACGTTTTGAATCAGTCACTCTCTTCTCCTTCAACGAAGGCGATGGAAGCATATCCCACCACTCTATCCTTAGACCCGGCGGTGTCACCGGAGTTTCGCAGATCGAGCAAATGGGGAGTGAGTCGATGCTGTCGCGCCGCAAGGATCAGTCCATTGATAGGGGTGGCACCGCAGGCCTGGTCATGGGCGACAGGTTGCTGCAGGCCGAGAATGTCTATGACGGTGCGGTTGTCGAGGGATTGCGCGGCCGCGTAGGGCAGGTAATGCGACAGGTCGGAACTGATGACGATCAACGTGTCTTCTCCGCCCCATACTTTCTCGAGCACTGCGGCCACTTCTTCTGCAGATGCCATGCCAACCACCAGTGGCAGCAAAGTGAAGTCCTGCAATACGCTTTGCAGGAATGGAAGCTGCACTTCCAGTGAGTGTTCCTGCCGGTGCGCCTCGCCGCTGACGATCACTTGTGGCAGATTGGCGATGGCGCGCGCCGCGTCGGAATCCAGAGGTACACGTCCCAACGGCGTATCGAACGCATCTGCATCCGGCAAGGCTAATCCATGTATCGCTACCCGGTGGGCAGGGCCCAGTAACACCACGTGGCGGATGCGCGGTGCGATATCACGCAACGTGGCATAGGCACTCGCGGCGATTGCGCCGGAATAGATGTAGCCCGCATGCGGGCAGACCAGTACTTTAGGGGTCAAGGTGCACGGCTGCGCCTCACGCAGGAATTCCTGCACGTCATGTGCAAGTTGTTCCGGATCGACTGGGTAGAACAATCCGGCTACGGCTGGCGGACGAACGACAGGCATGGCTATCTCCTGATTCCAATATTTGTAATATGGCGATTGATTGCGAAGAATCAAGTCAAAATGTGACTTAAAAGTACACGGATATTTCATTTGGAGTTGTGTGACCAAAATCACTGAAATTTTAAAAATGCAGGTGTAGTATTCGACCCTGCTTCCATGGCGGGATGGTTTGGGAGCATATCTATATGATTGCAAGAAATTATTTCAGCCATCCCAAATTCAGTTGGAGGGCATCATGAACAAGAAAGTCATGTTATTGAGCGTGTCCGTCGCTGCTTTATTGTCAGGAATGGCTGCCGCTGCCGATCAGACGCAAACCAGGGATCAAACGCAAGATCAGATAAAGGATCAAACCCAAGATCAGACAAGGGATCGGACGCGTGACCAGATAAAGGATCAGACACAGACGCAAGATCGCACGCGGCAAACAACAGGAAGGCGGTTAATGACTCCCGAAGAGCGCCAACAGCAACGTGCCAAGATGCGTAGTACCACCACGAAGGAAGAGCGCGAGAAAGTCCGTGCCGAGCATCATGAAAGGATGAAGGAGCGCGCCAAGGAACAGGGCGCGTCCATTCCTGACAATCCTCCCGCAGGTGGCATGGGCGGAGGAATGGGCGGGGGCATGGGAGGCGGAATGGGGCCTGGTGGCGGCAGACAATAAGGTATCTCATGGGACAGGAAAATGGCTCGCGAATTTGCGGGCCATTTTTTATCGGGTCTGCCGAAGATCGTGAGCCCGCTCGAGCGGCATATCTGCTACAACACTTTTCCCTGTTTGGAATAAACAAATAATAATCATTATGAAATCTGGAGAAGCAGGTGCCAGGCCTTATCTATCGGCGTGACAAACAGCGTGTTCTGCGTCAGTATTATCCGATTGCGGCTGAAGACGGTATGACCGCATACGCAGCGGCGAATCCGGAGAACGGCTGCTCGAAATGGATATGGCTTCTGCATGTTTGATTTCGTGCGGTTTACTCGATCGCGGGCCGGTTGACCGGCCGGGCACGTGCTTAAGTTTCTTACATATATGGGGAAAAGTCATGACAACACCAAAGATTTATTGGACCAAGGTCGATGAGGCACCTGGGCTGGCAACATACTCCTTGCTTCCTATCGTTCAGGCCTTCACCAAGGCAGCAGGTGTTGTCGTAGAGACGAAGAATATCTCCCTTGCCGGCAGGATCATTGCGAACTTCCCTGAAAACCTGACCTCGAGCCAGCGCATCGCCGATGAACTGACCGAACTGGGCGAGCTTACGCTTAGACCCGAAGCCAATATCATCAAGTTGCCGAATGTCAGTGCATCGTCTCCCCAGTTGAAAGCCGCCATCAAGGAACTGCAGTCATTAGGCTATAAGGTTCCAGACTATCCCGAAGATCCGAAAAACGACGCAGAAAAGGAAATCAAGGCACGCTATGGCAAAGTGCTCGGCAGTGCGGTCAATCCTGTGCTGCGTGAAGGCAATTCAGATCGCCGTGCGGCAGCATCGGTCAAACAGTTTGCACGTAAAAATCCGCACAAGATGGGCGCCTGGAGTGCGGATTCCAAGACCCATGTGGCACACATGAGCAGCGGCGATTTTTACGGCAGCGAGAAATCGGTCACTGTCGACGAGGCGGGCAGCTTCAAGATCGAGTTTGTCGGTGCGGACGGCAAGACGACTGTCCTGAAGGACAAGACTCCGCTAAAAGCGGGCGAGGTGATCGATGCCTGTGTCATGAGTCGGCGTGCCTTGCGCGACTTCTATGAGGCGCAGATGCAGGACGCAAAGCAAAAGGGCGTCATGTTGTCTCTGCACCTCAAGGCCACGATGATGAAGGTATCCGATCCCATCATGTTCGGTCATGCGGTTACCGTTTTCTTCAAAGATGTCTTTGAGAAGCACGCTGCGACAATCAAAGAACTGGGCGTCAACGTCAACAACGGTTTCGGCGATCTGCTCGCGAAGATCTCATCCTTGCCGGAAACCAAGCGTGCCGAGATCGAGGCCGACATCAAAGCCTGCTACAAGGTGCGGCCCGAACTGGCGATGGTGAACTCGGACAAGGGCATCACCAACCTGCATGTACCCAGCGATGTGATCGTGGATGCTTCCATGCCCGCGATGATTCGCGAGTCCGGAAAGATGTGGGGTGCGGATGGCAAGCTGCACGATACCAAAGCCATGATCCCGGACCGTTGCTATGCGCGGATTTACCAGGTGGTCATCGATGACTGCAAAAAACACGGTGCATTCGACCCGAAGACCATGGGCAGCGTGCCCAACGTCGGGTTGATGGCGCAGCAGGCAGAAGAGTACGGTTCGCATAACAAAACCTTTGAAGCGCCTGGCAACGGCAAGGTGCGTGCGGTGGACGAGTCGGGCAAGCTGCTGCTGGAACAGGACGTGGAGCAGGGCGACATCTTCCGTATGTGCCAGGCAAAAGATGCCCCGATCCGGGATTGGGTCAAGCTGGCAGTATCGCGCGCGCGTTTGAGCAACACACCTGCGGTGTTCTGGCTGGACAAGAACCGTGCGCACGATGCGCAGATCATCCGGAAGGTGGAGCGCTTCCTGAAGGATCACGACACCAGCGGCCTGGACATCCGCGTCATGACACCGGAAGACGCGATCCAGTTTTCGCTGGATCGCATCCGCGCGGGCAAAGATACGATATCGGTGACCGGCAATGTGTTGCGCGATTATTTGACTGACCTGTTTCCTATCCTTGAATTGGGGACCAGCGCCAAGATGCTGTCCATCGTGCCGTTGATGGCCGGTGGCGGGTTGTTTGAAACCGGCGCCGGCGGCTCGGCTCCCAAGCATGTGCAGCAATTCCAGGAAGAAGGTTATTTGCGCTGGGATTCCCTGGGCGAGTTTTTGGCGCTGGGCGTGTCTCTGGAACATCTGGCGCAGACTTTCAAGAATCCGAAAGCGCAAGTTTTGGCGGATACGCTAGATCAGGCCAACGGCAAAATCCTGGAGAACAACAAGTCCCCGTCACGCAAAGTTGGCGAGATCGACAACCGCGGCAGCCATTTCTATCTCGCGTTGTATTGGGCCGAGGCGCTGGCGGCGCAGACCAGGGACAAGGATATCCAGGCGCGTTTCGCTCCGTTGGCGAAGACGCTGAAGGACAACGAAGCCAAGATCAATGCCGAACTGATTGCCGCCCAGGGAAAGCCCGTGGACATGGGAGGCTACTACCTTCCCGATTTTGAAAAGACATCGAGGGCCATGCGCCCCAGCGCGACTTTCAACGCAGCGCTGGAACTGCTGGCTTGATGCGCACAATTTGAGTCGGGGCAGAATATGCAAATGGCCGCGTAAGCGGCCATTTGTCTTTATGCGTACCGGCAGTTCAAGCCGGGATGGTTTCCTCAAGGCATCAGGCAACAGACGACTTGAAGAAACGGCTTAACCCAGCAGTTGTTTCACCATGTCGCGCTCACCGAGCAATTCGTTGTAACTGTCTATCATATGCTTGCGGCCAAGGTCGCTGATGGGCAGGTCTTGCACGATGTGGTAATGGCCGTTGCGGCAGGTAACTGGGAAGCCATATATGACCCCTTCCGGAATTCCATAGCTGCCATCGGAAGGGACGCCCATGCTGACCCAGTCATTGTGATGCGAATGCAATAGCCAGTCGTGGACATGGGCAATGGCGGCATTGGCAGCACTCGCCGCGCTGCTCAGGCCGCGCGCTTCGATCACCGCTGCGCCACGCTTCTGAACGGTAGGGATGAAAGTACTCTCAATCCAGTCGTGGTCTTGCAGCACTTCAGTCACCTTGCGCCCCCGAATCTCGGAATGCGACAGGTCGGGATACTGTGTACCGGAGTGGTTGCCCCAGACAACCATTTTCTTCACATCGCGTATCGGCTGGAACAGTTTCAAGGCCACCTGTGCGATTCCGCGATTGTGGTCCAGGCGCATCATGGATGTGAAATTGCGCGGATCGAGGTCGGGAGCATTTTTCATCGCGATGAGTGCATTCGTGTTGGCGGGGTTGCCGACCACCAGCACCTTCACATGGCGTGCAGCCACTTCGTTGAGGATGCGACCCTGTTCGGAGAAGATGGCACCGTTGGCTTCCAGCAGATCCTTGCGTTCCATTCCTTTGCCGCGCGGACGCGCGCCAACCAGTATCACAACTTCGGCATCGCGAAAGGCCACGCGGGGATCGTCGGTGGTAATGATTTGTTGCAGGTTGGGGAAGGCACAGTCTTCCAGTTCCATCGCCACGCCATGCAGCATCGGTTGGGCCGGTGGTATGTCCAGCAGTTGCAGGATGATCGGCTGTTCGCGACCCAGCATGTCACCATTGGCGATTCGGAACAGCAGGTTGTAACCGATTTGTCCTGCGGCGCCGGTAATTGCTACGCGGATAGGTGCTTTCATGGTGTCCTCGCTTGGGGTTAAAAATTTATTATAAATCCGGATTTTCAGAATGGATTATTAAATATTCAGCACCGAATTATAAATTTTGTACATGCGGAAACTTTATGGTCTTTAATGCTTTTCACTCGCCAAGTGTAGGTGTAGCATCGGGCTCTTGGAATTTGGTTGTGGAAGAAATCAATGAACAAAATAATTAAACGCCGCCCCAAGCATCTCGCATTACACAAGATTCAATTTCCCCTCCCCAGTTATGTCTCCATTCTTCATCGCGTCAGCGGAGCAGTTCTATTTCTTTGCCTGCCGCTGTTATTGTTGTTGTTCGACCAGAGTCTGCGCTCGATCGAAACTTACACCAATCTGACCGAATATCTGGCACATCCTCTGCTGAAGCTGGTTCTGCTTGGCCTGATGTGGGCGTTTCTGCATCACTTCTGCGCGGGGCTTCGATATTTGGCAATAGATTTGCATCTCCTGCCGACGCTGGCGCTGGCACGTAGCAGCAGCAAATGGGTGTTGGCCGTGAGTCTGTCGTTGACCGTCCTGTTGGGAGTGAAGCTATGGTGAATCGTATCTTGACAGGCGCACATTACGGTCTGCGCGACTGGTTGGTGCAGCGAGTTACTGCCGTGGTGATGGCAATCTATGCGGTGATAGTCGTCGTTTACTTGCTGATGCAGCCATCTTTCGGTTATGACACCTGGGCCGAGTTGTTTTCCGGCAATGTCATGCGCACCTTTTCAATGTTGTTCCTGCTGAGCCTGTTTTATCACGCATGGATCGGCGTGCGTGACATCGTGATGGATTATGTGAAGCCGGCGAGCATCCGTCTGTTGATTCATGTGTTGGTCATTCTTGCACTGGTTGTTTACACGATCTGGTCGGTGCAGATTCTTTGGGGACTTTAATGGCATTGGCGAAAAGAACATTCGATGTGGTGGTGGTGGGAGCCGGCGGCGCCGGGATGCGTGCCGCGCTGACTTTATCGGAGGCCGGGCTCAAAGTCGCGGTCCTGTCCAAGGTGTTCCCCACGCGTTCTCATACAGTCGCAGCTCAGGGCGGTATCGCGGCTTCATTGGGGAATGTGAATGAAGACAACTGGCACTGGCATATGTACGACACGGTGAAAGGGTCGGACTATCTGGGCGACCAGGATGCCATTGAATATATGTGCCGCGCCGCACCGGAAGTGGTGTACGAACTCGAACATTTCGGCATGCCGTTCGACAGGTTGGACAGCGGCAAGATATACCAGCGCCCGTTCGGTGGTCACATGCAGGACTACGGCAAGAATCCTGTGCCGCGAGCCTGCGCTGCGGCCGATCGCACTGGGCATGCATTGCTGCACACGCTGTATCAGCAGAACGTGCGTGCCAATACGAATTTCTTCGTCGAGTGGATGGCGCTCGACCTGATCCGCGATCAGGACGGCGATGTGCTGGGCGTGGTTGCGATGGAAATCGAAACCTCCGAGGTAATGATCCTGCAAGCGCGGGCCACCCTGTTCGCCACGGGCGGGGCCGGGCGCATCTTTTCGGCAAGCACGAATGCCTATATCAATACCGGCGACGGACTGGGCATGGCGGCACGCGCCGGCATACCGCTGGAGGACATGGAGTTCTTCCAGTTCCACCCGACAGGGGTACACGGTTCGGGAGTGCTCATCACCGAAGGCGTCCGCGGAGAAGGCGGTTATCTGGTGAACAAGGATGGCGAGCGCTTCATGCCGCGTTACGCGCCGACCGCCAAGGATCTGGCCAGCCGCGATGTGGTCTCGCGTGCGATGGCTACCGAGATCAAGGAAGGACGTGGCTGTGGGCCGCACGGCGATCACGTCATGCTCAAGCTTGATCATCTGGGGGACGAGGTGATACGCCATCGTCTGCCCGGTATCCGCGATATCGCCATCAAATTTGCCCATGTCGATCCGTCCAAGGCGCCCATCCCGGTCGTTCCTACTGCTCATTACATGATGGGCGGCATCCCGACCAATTACCACGGACAGGTTGTGGCGCCACACGGTACCGCACCGGAAGACGTCGTGCAGGGTTTCTACGCGGTAGGCGAATGTGCCTGTGTATCGGTGCATGGTGCGAACCGCCTGGGCTGTAATTCGTTGCTCGATCTGATCGTGTTCGGGCGCGCAGCGGCGCGGCAGATCATCGAGGACTTGAAGAACAATCCGAATCCCAAGCCACTGCCTGCCGATGCTGCGGATCGACCGCTGGCGCGCCTGGCGCGGCTGGAGAACCAGAAGAATGGCGAGCGGGTTTCCGATGTCGGGGATGCGATGCGCAGGGTGATGCAGGCGCATTGCGGCGTGTTCCGCTTCCCGGATCTGCTGGCTGAAGGTGTGACCAGGATACGCGAAGTGGCAGAACGCGTACGCAACACCGAGATCAAGGACAAGAGCAAGGTGTTCAACACAGCGCGTATTGAGGCGTTGGAGCTGGATAACCTGATCGAAGTTGCGCAAGCCACGATGACCGCGGCCGAAGCGCGCAAGGAAAGCCGCGGCGCTCACGCGCGGGAGGACTTCTCTGAGCGCGACGACAAGAACTGGCTGAAACACTCGCTGTATTACAGCGAGGGATACCGGCTCGATTACAAGCCCGTGCACTTGAAGCCGCTGACAGTGGAATCGTTCCCGCTCAAGGCACGTGTGTATTGATATACAACTGATGGGACTGCCACCGGCCGGTCGTTGGTCAAAGCCATTTCAACTTGATGAAACATGCCAAATGATTGGTTATAGGAGCTAGGCAATGAAATTCAGAATTTACCGCTACAACCCGGACACCGACACTGCACCCTACATGCAGGATTTCGAGTTGAGTCTGGAAGCGGGCGACGCCATGTTGCTGGACGCGCTCATGTTGCTCAGGCAACAGGATGACAGTATCGGCTTCCGCAAATCCTGCCGCGAAGGCGTGTGCGGATCGGATGCAATGAACATCAACGGGCGCAATGGCCTGGCTTGTATCACGGCGCTGTCTTCGCTGAAGCAGCCCATCGAGATACGCCCGTTGCCGGGGCTCCCGGTCATCCGTGACCTGATCGTGGATATGACGCAGTTCTTCAAGCAATACCACTCGATCAAGCCTTATCTGGTGAACAACGATCCGCCGCCGGAAACGGAGCGCCTGCAATCGCCGAAGGATCGCCTGGAACTGGACGGTTTGTACGAATGCATCCTGTGCGGATGCTGTTCAACTTCATGTCCGTCGTTCTGGTGGAATCCGGACAAATTCGTCGGCCCGGCCGGCCTGCTGCAAGCCTACCGCTTCATTGCCGATACGCGCGATCAGGATACGGCCGCGAGGCTGGACAATCTGGAAGATCCTTATCGCCTGTTCCGTTGCCATACCATCATGAACTGTGTGGATGTATGTCCGAAGGAACTGAATCCGACGGAAGCGATCGGCAAGATCAAGGATATGATGGTCAAACGCGCGGTATGAAAGAACTGGAACGCGTGCGCTGGCGCTGCCGGCGCGGTCTGCTGGAACTGGATATTGTGTTGGGGCGTTTTATCGAGCAACGATACGCAACGATGGACAACGAACAACGAATAGTTTTCGATGAATTGTTGGACTTGCCCGATACGGAACTCTGGGATTTGATCACGGGGAAAAGAGAACCGGCACCGGCGCATCAGCGCGTGGTGCTGGGATGGCTAAAAGAAGTTTGAACGAAGCGAGGGCTGAGAAAATGGAAAGCAAACGTATCGCAAAATTAACTCTAGATGACGGTCGCAGCATCGATTTGCCAATTATTTCCGGTACGCTGGGCCCCGATGTGATCGACATCAGAGCCTTGGGGAAATTGGGCGTATTCACTTATGACCCCGCGTTCTTTTCCACTTCAAGCTGTACCTCCGAGATCACATTCATCGATGGCGACGCTGGATTGCTGTACTACAGGGGCTATCCGATCGAGCAACTGGCGGAGAAATCCGATTTTCTGGAAGTGTGCTACCTGCTTCTGAATGGCGAATTGCCGAATTCGGAACAGAAGGCGCAGTTCACTTACAACATCACCCATCACACCATGGTGCACGATCAGCTTGCGCGTTTCTTCAACGGATTCCGCCGCGATGCCCACCCGATGGCGGTGATGGTCGGCGTGGTGGGTGCGCTTTCCGCCTTCTACCACGATTCTCTCGACATCAACGACCCTCAGCACCGGGCGGTTTCGGCGCAGCGCTTGCTGGCGAAGGTGCCCACTATTGCCGCGATGACACACAAGTACAGTGTCGGGGAGCCCTTTGTTTATCCAAAAAACAAATTCGGTTTCGTCGAGAACCTGATGTACATGATGTTCGCCACGCCAGCGGAAGAATACGTGCCCAATCCGATACTGGTCCGCGCCCTTGAACGCATACTCATTTTGCACGCCGATCACGAACAGAATGCCTCCACTTCGACCGTGCGCCTAGCCGGTTCGAGCGGGGCGAATCCGTTCGCCTGTATCTCCTCGGGTATTGCTGCCCTGTGGGGACCGGCCCATGGAGGTGCGAACGAAGCTGCGCTGAAGATGCTGGAAGAGATCGGTGACGTGTCGCGCGTCGCCGAATATGTGCAAGGCGTGAAGGACAAGAAATATAAACTGATGGGATTTGGCCATCGCGTCTACAAGAACATGGATCCGCGTGCATCGGTGATGCGTCAGACTTGTCATGAAGTCTTGTCGGAACTGAAGCTGGAGAACAATAAGCTTTTCGAGCTGGCGATGGTGCTGGAAAAGACTGCCTTGAGCGATCCGTATTTCATCGAGCGCAAGCTTTATCCGAATGTGGACTTCTATTCCGGCATCGTGCTGCGCGCGCTGGGTATCCCGTCCAACATGTTCACGGTGATCTTTGCCGTGGCTCGCACCATCGGCTGGGTATCGCAGTGGAACGAGATGATCGCGGATTCCGAATACAAGATCGGCCGTCCGCGACAATTGTACCGTGGAGCGGTGCGGCGCGATTTTGTGCCGCTTGCAAAACGCTGAGGGAAGCGAGGAAGATCATGAATGCTCCGGGAAACAACTATCTGCAGATGATGCAGAGCACCTCCCTGTTGTCGGGAGGAAACAATGCCTTCGTCGAGGGTTTGTATGAAGACTATCTGCAGGATGCAACTTCCGTTCCGGCGGAATGGCGCGCCTATTTCGACAAACTGCAAGCCGCAAATCTCCAGCACGATGTGGCGCATAGCCCGATCCAGCGCGGTTTCCTGGAACTGGGCAAGCGCCGTGCGGAGCCGCCGGTACATGCCGACGAATCGCGCAAGCAGGCCAAGGTTCTTCAGCTCATCAATGCCTATCGCTTTCTGGGTGCGCGCGTTGCCGAACTCGATCCGCTGAAACGCCACCCCGCTCCGGAAGTGGCGGAATTGAACCCGTCCTATTACGGGCTGAGCGAAGCCGACATGGATGCGACTTTCTTCACCGGATCGCTGGAGGGCGGCAAGCGCATGACCCTGCGCGAGATACTGCAACGCCTGCGCCGCATCTATTGCAGCAGTGTCGGCGCCGAATACATGTACATCAGCAGCGTCGTTGAGAAGCGCTGGATACAAGCGCGCCTGGAGGGTGCTGCCGGCGAGCCGCATTATCCCAATGAAACCAGGAAGCGCATTCTTGAAAGATTGACGGCAGCCGAAGGACTGGAGCGCTATCTGCACACCAAGTATGTCGGACAAAAGCGGTTTTCCCTGGAAGGCGGCGACACGTTGATTCCAATGCTGGACCATTTGTTGCAGCGGGCCGGCAATCAGGGCGTCAAGGAATCCGTCATCGGCATGGCACACCGCGGTCGTCTGAATGTGCTGATCAATACATTGGGCAAGCTGCCCAAGGAATTGTTTGCGGAATTCGAGGGTATCCATACGGAACATCTGGCTGCGGGCGATGTGAAATACCATCAGGGTTTCTCGTCGGATATCGCCACGCCCGGCGGCCCCATGCATCTCACACTGGCGTTCAATCCATCGCATCTGGAGATCGTCAATCCTGTCGTCGAGGGATCCGTACGCGCCCGGCAACATCGCCGTCACGATGTCAAAGGCAAGCAGGTGTTGCCGATCCTGCTTCACGGCGACTCGGCTTTCGGCGGCCAGGGCGTCAATCAGGAAACGTTCAACCTGTCGCAAACGCGCGGCTATGGCACTGGCGGGACCGTGCATATCGTGGTCAACAACCAGATCGGCTTTACCACATCCGACCCGCGCGACATGCGCTCGTCGCTGTATTGCACCGACGTCGCGAAGATGGTCGATGCGCCGATTCTGCATGTGAATGCGGACGACCCGGAGGCGGTGTTGCTGATCACCGAGATTGCAATCGATTATCGTATGCATTTCGGCAAAGACGTCGTGGTGGACTTGGTGTGCTTCCGCAAGCTGGGACACAACGAACAAGACGAACCTTTGGTCACCCAACCGTTGATGTATCGCAAAGTCAATCAGCATCCAGGCACGCGCGCTTTGTACGCGAAGCGTCTGGTGGAGCAGGGCGTGCTGACTGCGGATGAGCCGGATGCAATGGTTGCAGCCTATCGGCAGGCGATGGACGAAGGCCGCAATCCAATACAGCCGGTGCTGACCGAGTTCAAGCATGAGTTTGCGGTGAGCTGGTCGAAATTCATCGGCAACATCTCCTGGAGGACGCCGGCAGTGACCGCTGTTCCGCTTGAGCGCCTGCGGCAACTGGCTGAACGTTTGGTCGCGATTCCCGGGAATTTCAAGCTGCACTCGCGGGTGGAGAAGATCATCGCCGACCGTGTCGCGATGGGCAAAGGCGAGCTGGCACTGGACTGGGGCATGGCCGAAAATCTCGCCTATGCAAGCCTGGTTGCGGAAGGCTATCCGGTGCGCCTGTCCGGCGAGGATACCGGTCGCGGTACTTTCTTCCACCGGCATGCCGTGTTGCACGACCAGAACCGCGAACAATGGGACAAGGGCTTGTATATTCCCTTGCAGCACATCGCTCCGGATCAGGCCGACTTTATCGTGATCGATTCGATACTCTCGGAAGAAGCGGTATTGGGATTCGAATACGGTTATGCCACGGCCGAGCCGAACACCCTGACGATCTGGGAAGCCCAGTTCGGTGATTTCGTTAACGGTGCGCAAGTGGTCATCGACCAGTTCATCGCTTCCGGCGAAGCCAAGTGGGGCAGGTTGTGCGGCCTTACCATGCTCTTGCCGCATGGTTACGAGGGACAGGGGCCGGAACACTCTTCCGGCCGGATTGAGCGTTACCTGCAACTATGTGCCGACTACAATATCCAGGTGTGCGTCCCCACCACATCTGCCCAGATATTCCACTTGTTGCGCCGCCAGATGCTGCGACCCTATCGCAAGCCTCTTGTTGTGTTCACTCCCAAGAGCTTGCTGCGCAGCAAGGATGCGGCTTCCCCGATGCAAATGCTGGCGGAAGGAACCTTCCAGACCGTGATACCCGAGGTCGAGACAATGGATGCCGCAAAGGTGAAACGTGTCATCGTGTGCAGCGGCAAGGTGTACTTCGATCTTATCAAGCATCGCCGCGAAAAGGGCATCGAGAACACTCCGGTCATCCGGCTGGAGCAGCTGTATCCTTTCCCGCACGACGAATTCGCCGCACAGATCGCAGCATATCCAAAAGCGACGGAGGTAGTCTGGTGTCAGGAAGAACCGGGCAATCAGGGGGCATGGCATCGTATTCAGCACTACCTCGTTCGCCATATGCGCAAAGAGATGCGTCTAGAATATGCGCTGCGCCCTTCTTCAGCCTCGCCTGCGGCGGGTTATCTGGCCACGCATAATGAACAGCAAAAAGCGGTGATCGAAGCTGCATTCCGTCCCGACCTCGACGTAAAGAACATACCAGGAGCGCACCATGAGCATCATTGAAGTCAAAGTCCCGCAACTTTCCGAGTCAGTATCCGAGGCCTCTTTGCTGACCTGGCATAAGCAAGCCGGCCAGGCAGTGAAGGAAGGCGAGAATCTGATCGATATCGAGACTGATAAAGTGGTCCTGGAATTGCCGGCGATCAAGAGCGGTGTTCTGGTAAAGATCATCAAAACTGACGGAGCGAAAGTGGGAAGCGGTGAAGTCATCGCCCAGATCGACACGGCAGCACAAGCTGCCGAAGTGCCGGTTGCGGTTCCTGCCACGGTACCTGTTGCTGCAGCCAGTGCCCCCAAGGTGTCGCCCCAAGCTGCAGCCGTGTCTCCTTCGGCGCGCAAAATGGCGAATGCGCTTGATGTGGATACCGCCGGCTTGCAGGGCAGCGGCCGCAAGGGTCTGGTGACCAAGGAAGACGTGTTGGGTGCGGTCCAGCAACCAGCACCGAGCCAGCCAATGATCGCACCAGTTGCCGTACCTGCGGGAGACCGCCCCGAGCAGCGTGTGCCGATGACGCGCATACGCCAGCGTATCGCCGAGCGCCTGCTGCAATCGCAGCAGAATTCCGCGATCCTGACCACGTTCAACGAAGTGAACATGCAGCCGGTGATCGAGCTGCGCAACAAATACAAAGAAGCCTTCGAGAAGAAACACGGCGTCAAACTCGGTTTCTCGTCGTTCTTCGTCAAGGCAGTCGTGATCGCCTTGCAGAAATTCCCTATCGTCAATGCTTCGGTGGACGGCACCGACATCATTTACCACGGCTACTTCGACATCGGCATGGCAATCGGCAGCGAACGCGGTCTGGTTGTGCCAATTTTGCGTGACGCGGACAAGATGTCCATTGCGGACATCGAGAAGAGCATCGCGGAGTATGCCGCACGCGCCAAAGTCGGCAAGATCACGATGGAAGAGTTGACCGGCGGTACTTTCTCCATCACCAATGGCGGAGTATTCGGCTCCATGCTTTCCACACCCATCATCAATCCGCCGCAGAGTGCGATTCTCGGCATACATGCCACCAAGGACCGTCCGGTGGCTGAGAACGGCCAAGTGGTCATCCGCCCGATGAACTACCTGGCGCTTTCCTACGATCACCGCATCATCGATGGGCGTGAGGCCGTGCAATTCCTCGTCACGATCAAAGAAGTGCTGGAAGAGTTTTCGGCACGCGTACTGCTGGATCTGTAAATGAAGACTTTTCGTGCTTACCAGATTGTTGAAGAAGGCGGCAAGTCCGCCGGCCGTTTCGTCGAGTTATCGCAGGACAATTTTGACACCGGTGAGGTGGTCATCCGTACCCATTATTCCGGCGTCAATTACAAGGACGCGCTCGCTGCCACAGGGGCTGGCAAAGTCATTCGCCGCTTCCCCTGTGTGGGAGGTATAGACGTTGCCGGGGTTGTTGAGTCTTCGCAGGATGCGCGTTACAGGGCGGGCGATCAGGTACTGGTCACCGGCTATGACATGGGCGTCGCGCATGACGGCGGCTTTGCCGAATATGTGCGCGTTCCGGCGGATTGGATCGTGCCGTTGCCGGTCGGTCTTACCATGTTCGAATCGATGGCGTTGGGTACGGCGGGATTCACTGCCGCCCTTGCGATCCATCGTTTGGAACAAAACGAGCTTACGCCCAAAAAGGGCAAAGTGATCGTCACCGGTGCGACAGGCGGTGTGGGCAGTATCGCAATCCAGATGATGTCGCAACTTGGTTATCACGTGGTCGCACTGACCGGAAAAGCCGGCGAACACGATTACCTGAAATCAATCGGTGCCAGCGAGATATTGCCGCGGAACGAGATCGACATGAAGAGCACGCGCCCCCTGGAAAAAGCTTTGTGGGCAGGTGCGCTGGATGCGGTGGGGGGAGATACCCTGGCCTGGCTTGCACGTACCATGCAACAGGAAGGTGCCATTGCCAGTTTTGGTAACGCGGGTGGCGCCGAGTTGCATACTTCGGTGTTCCCCTTCATTTTGCGCGGAGTGAAGCTGCTCGGCGTGGACTCCTCGGCGACATTGATGCCGCTGCGCAAGCAGTTATGGCAACGCATGGCCGGCGATCTGCACATTTCGCAATTTGACAAGATTGCGCACCGTATCGCGTTTTCCGAGCTTCCCGAAGCCTGTGCAAAGCTGATCAGGGGTGAGGCGCATGGCCGTTCTGTGGTGGAATTCGTTCCGAACTAGGAATCGCTCGGTTATAATGCGCCCCCTTTGGGGCCTTCAGTGCCCCAAATGCGAAAGTGGCGGAATTGGTAGACGCACTGGATTTAGGTTCCAGCGCCGTAAGGCGTGAGAGTTCGAGTCTCTCCTTTCGCACCAGGTTGTCATTGGAGATGCGAGAGCGATTCCATCAGTCAGAGGCGGTTAATACCGCCTTTCTGTTTTTAAATCAAATTTGTTGATACAAAATCGCCCTTTACAGAATATATGGCGAAGTAACCCATAAAGAAGCGTCAGTCACCTAGAAGGATTCGACGATCTGGTAGCGTTATTAACAACAAAAACAAAACTGCAAAAGCAAACTTTAGAATCTTGGTAGGTATGACATCGCCGGTTGATTCCTTCAATGCTGGAACAAGGAGGCATCATGTCGACAGATATCCCCGCAAAAATCCCCCCGCACTCATTCCGGCGCACCGCAGATAACACACCGGCAAGCAGAACGGGATCCAATACGCAAAATCCCCCTACTTCACCAAAAATCCACGAACTGAGGGAAAGGTATGAAGCGCTGAAAGAAAAGAAGGATGGCTTGAATTCGAGCTGAGATTGAAGGGCACATTTGGTAACCCCTCAAATAGTCAGAATTGCCAGGGACGGAATTTCAGGGACGCGTTACGAACCTTTCGTATTTCGGCCAGTGCGGACAGTAGCAGGTAATTAATTTTCGTTTGCCGGGAGCATCTGCTTCTTTTCCCGCAACTTCCCTCAAAATTACGCTTCGGCCGGTGTTTCATTTTTTGGTAATGTTTTTAATAGCCTATACCAAAAATAAGGTGCTATAGGTGTTCGGTGATGTCGGCAAGCAATCAAATCCAGCGCAACAATTCCAGCCAAACCGGCAGAAGAATTATCAATAACGTTGTGACGTTCTGAATCAAGTACGGCGTTCATCATGTTAAGGAATTCACTTGACCGATTAGGGAGAGTGATAGGTGCTTCACTCTCTCCGCAATGATGCTGAGCTGACCAGTAGTAGAGATGCTTTGCCAAATCTTGCGTTGGATGCCATAGCTGTAGACACACCTCTGGATATTCATTCTTCGAGTTTTTGGCAAGTGCAGCGTATAAATCATCACGGCCTAACAACACAGCCCAGCCTGCTAATGTGGGGAGAAGCCAGCTCATGTTCATCAAGCGAGTACGCAACTCATCATCTCCGAAAACGGTTGCTTCAATTAGGTCGTCGATCGAATCTGTACTGATAGGGAAATTGCGCTTTACCTTAAATGTGTAATCAGTGCGCCGTACTAATTCAGCGACCCAATCTTGAGCTTGAGAAACATGCCCAGTTAATACCAGTAATAGCAATCCGAGAACAATATCAATTACGTTCGCATCGAGCCGAGGGGAGGCGGAAACGGGGTTGTTAGTTATCAATGAAGCTAGGGTATCAGCTATCACAGTAGCGCTCTCTAGGTTAATTTGTTGTTGTGACTCATTGTCAGCAAGTGTCAATATTTGACATAGTCCAATTGTCGAAATAATGCCAATTTGCTCAAATACTACTAAAGAGAATTCTGCGTTCTCTCTGCAATATCCAGTCAAGCCGTCAGGCACATACATATGCCCTCTTAACTTCTCAAAATATCGGAAAGAAACAGCATTGTAAGTCCTCAGTATTTCAGAAATATCTTGATGATATTGTTTACGCCTATCAATATCCTCGAGCTGTACGCGGTGCCAAGACCAGAGCAAAGCACGCTCAGATGCAATTAAAGCTTGCTTTAGATTGCCCTCATCTTCTGACCATTTGGCAAACACTTGGGCTGCCAAATTGACAATCCGCAACGCCTTTTCCAAATGACGAGGATGCGCAGGCTGCGGCAGCAATTCTCCAGCATCTCCAATTCCAAGCTGTCGTCGGAATAAGCGATGGAGATCTCTTTGGTCATAATCTTGCACCCCGGCCAGCGCGAGAGATTTTCGCAAATGCGTGCGATCCTCCGAATCGAATATGTGCTCGTCAAGCATGTATTTTTCAATGAGAACGGATGCCTGCGCGCCTCCCCAAAAGCGGAAGTCAGCCCTCGAAACTTTGGCTTTCGTGTAGCAATCCCAATTAATCTGCGTGTCTTGTTTTAGGTCGCCAGTTGTCGCAAGCACTATCTTTTTTCGAAGCCCTGCATGCGCTGGCTCGACGAGCGTGTCCAGATAAACCTCAAATACCTCATCCAGACTTTGGCGAACAGATTGAGGCCCTGAGCTCCATTCTGTTCGCCCTATATCCCCTCGTTTTATTACCAACAGTAAAAGCTCTTGAATGTTGTCTTCGGGCGAAATCCCAACCGCTGCGAGGTCAACGCCAAATTGTCGAACACCGGTTTGAGGTAATGAGATTGGAACATATCCCATTGCTAAAAGCAGATCGGGGAGAAGACGATCAAATTCGTCTCGCTCCTTTAAGGTTCGCAGATACTGAGCAAGGATTAGCTTCATGGATTTTCTCGCCTTGCGATACGCATAGAAAATAGGTGGAGGGCGTAGCCAATGGAATCGGAAGCTTCCCTCATCGGCAAGGAGACAGAATGCGAGATTGATTGCATGTAGGTAGGCTCACCATACACGCCATCGCGAAAACTAAAAGAGCCGATGCCGGCTTTTAGCGGAATTTCTGTACATAGCTGCCGTATGATTGAGCCTTTTTGGGCTTCCTCCATCGACAAGCGCATCTGCTTGTCACGAGCTTTTGTAAACTCTCTTTGTATTCTTGGCGGCGGGCGCAACTCGGCAAGTCGAGGTAATGCATTTAGTGTATCAATTCGGTTCCTAATTTCTGTAATTGCGCTTGAATAAAAATTAAGGGTTTCTTTTTCTGTTACTAATGATTTTGCTGATTCCAGCGCTTTAATTGTGGAGGATGGGTAGTCTTTTCCTATTTCATTAACGAACAATCCATAGGCCAGTCCGAAGACGCGTTGTTTGGTTTCACGGGTTTTAAGGAGTGATATTGTCAGCGACAGGAGATGATCCTCAGAAAAAACGAATCCGAGTGTCCGTCGGGCTAAAAAAAGTAAATCACTGTTTTCGAGATTATCAAGTCGAGAAACGTCAAACTCGGGATTCCGAAACCCTCTAATCCCTAAGTGAGATAATAAACCGGCGGCAGCAGATGCAAGTTTTCTATTGTCGGCCAGAAGCCAGTCTGTAATTAGCTGTGAGAGCAGAGCTGGACGGTTAGCCAACTCATGCGATGTTGCATTAAAGATCTCTGCAATGGATTTATCTCGCGGTATGTCCTCTGCATTAATGCTGCCCCATTCGGTTAGCCACGAAATGACTAATTGCTGGCCCAGTTCATCGGACATTAACTGGCTTAATATAACATCAAGATGTTGAAGAAAGCTGCCATGTGTGTGGGGCAGTTTGCATAGCAGCTTTAGCCAGTTTTCGAAAATTGGTTTAGCCTTCATTTCGGCCGTATTCATGTAGATTGCTTCTGTAATGCTGCTAAGTGCATTCGGATCGCCGGCCTCGCCTCGCTTCGTTATGGATTCATCAAATGCATTGGTTACGTGTGCTGTGTATGCGGCGGCGCGAATTGCTGTCTGTCGAATCTCCTCTACCGGGTGCGACATATTGTTAATGATGATATTCGTCGCGATGGATTGCGAATCACCTTTGACTAGCGACATGACAAGCAATCTTCCTACTGCCCATAAGGCGGCATTCTTAAGTAGCGGGTTTGAAGAGTCGATATCTTCAACTACAAGCTTGAAGGCGTCTTCTGGATAGGACTTTGCGAGAGCAATAAGCGGAACAGGGTAAAGGGAGATTGTCGTATCTGTAATATCGCTCTTGAGCAGGAGGTGAATCTTGCGGCAGGTATTTGGCAACTCAGCTAATTTCTCTTCAAGTTTGTGGTAGAGCATGCCACCCGCATAATCGTTCTTGGTGTTTTTATGTTGTACAGCAACTAGTCTAACAATTCCTTCTGGTGGTAGATCGGCTAAATGCGGAAGTGCAGACTCGATTGTGCATAAAACATTCCACACATCTGCGGGTTTTCTTTCAATCACTTTGGTGGCGATGTTGAATATGTCACTTACTTCATGCACGAATGCCAATAGTCTTCCTGCGGCGCTGTCACTTTTACCTATCTCATTGCGCCAAAGTTCAAGTGCGACATCCAGCCACCTTGGATCGTCATGAAAAAACTCTTCTCGATTTTCCATGAATCTGTAGGTTGCAACTATGCTGTTTCGGGCCTCAATCGAAGCGAAATGAACACTTTTTCCATCAATTTTAAACTCGGAAATTGCTGCATTAGGTAGGGTTATATCTGTCACAGCCGGCAAATCACCAATTAACTCATCAGAGTTGTTTGCGTGAATCTCTATTGCAAGCGGGCCAATTACTTTGATCCATTCATCATTGCGGCTAGACATTAGCGCTCCTTAATATTTAATGGAACAAGTTTGGATTGTTATTCACCCTAAGTATATCGCCCCCCTGTCAACCTTACGGTATCTTCGGAAGCAGACATTCCAGCAGGCAGATTTGATACCATTTTCATATAAGCGCTACAGTCCGCAATGGCACCGAGAATCGGTTCTACGAGTTGCTTTGACTTAGTGACCATTCGAAATAGAAGTCATTAAAGAACCAGTGCCCACATTCGCTTGATTCGGCGAGCCAGATCAAAAACCAAGCCGAGATATCAATTCGCCGCAATAGCCATCGGCGCAACATAAGCCGCACGTGCAGCGCGCACCGCGTCATGATTCTCCAGCGCCCATTCGATCATGCTTTGCAGGGGCTTCAGCAATGAGTGTCCCAACGGTGTAAGGGTGTATTCCACCCGCAACGGCACGGTGGCGAATACCTGTCTCGATACCAGGCCATCCTGCTCCAGGCGGCGCAGCGTCTGCGCCAGCATGCGTTGCGAAACGTCGCCGATGCGGTTCCTGAGTTCGCTGAAGCGCAGGGTGCCTGCTTCCAGTTCATGGATCACCAATAACGACCAGCGGTCTCCCAGACGATCCAGCACATCGCGAATCGGGCACAGGCAGGCCTTGGGGTCTTTGGGTTTATGCAGCGTCATGGCTATCTCCTTTCATGGTTACCCGGCAGTAACCAGGTAACTTTCGGCGCCCTACTTGTGCGGGGTTTGCGCCGTGGTGCAATATAGTAACCAGATTCCAGTTTTGAATCCAAGCTAATTTTAAAGGAAAAAATCATGAGCAAGAAGACCCTGGTTGTCGTCGCCCACCCCGATCTGGGCAAGTCCCGCATCAACCGCACCTGGATAGATCACCTGCGTCCGCACTCCGGCAAAGCTACCGTGCATGAGTTATACAAGGCCTATCCGGATGGCAAGATCGATGTGGCGGCCGAGCAAAAACTGCTGGAAGCGCACGACCGCATCATCCTGCAATTCCCGATGTTCTGGTTCAGCACGCCCTCGCTGCTGAAGCAATGGCTGGACGATGTGTTGTCCTACGGTTGGGCATTCGGCCCCGGCGGCGACAAGCTCGAAGGCAAGGAGATCGGTGTCGCCGTTTCCACCGGCGGCCCGGCGCACGCCTACCAGGCGGGTGCGCAGAACCAGTACACGCTGAGCGAATTGCTGCGCCCGCTGCAGATGACGGCGCAATATACGCGCGCCAAATATCTGCCTGTATTCTCGATGCAGGGCGCGCTCTATAATCCGACGGAAGAAGAAGTCAAAAGCAATGCACAGGCGTATGTGCAGCATGTATTGAGCGCAGCTTAACCACGGAAAGATAACTTGATCATGAGCACCCCCGCACGTTTGCCCACTTTGTTCATCCCGCATGGCGGCGGCCCCTGTTTTTTCATGGAGCCGATGCCGGGCATGCCGGCGGATACCTGGGACAGGATGGCGGCATATCTGCGCGGTATTCCCAACGCGCTGGGGCAACGTCCGAAGGCGGTGCTCGTCATCTCCGGGCATTGGGAAACCGAACAAGCCACCGTGCTCAATACGGACAACTATGAGCTGCTGTACGACTACTATGGTTTTCCCGAGCACACCTACAGCCTCACTTACCCCGCGCATGGTTCGGCACCCGTGGCAGCGCGCGTGCGCGAACTGCTGGGGCAAGCCGGCATCGATACGGATGAGCAGTACGAACGCGGTCTCGACCACGGCGTGTTCATCCCGTTCAAGCTGATCTATCCCGATGCCGACATCCCCATCGTGCAGCTTTCGCTGTTGCATAGTCTCGACCCCGCCGCGCATTTCGCCATCGGCAAGGCCCTCGCACCGTTGCGCGACGAGGGCGTGCTCATCATCGGCAGCGGCTTGAGCTATCACAATCTGCGCTATTTCTTCAGGACGGATCCGGCTTCAAAGGCCGCGTCGGACAATTTTGACACCTGGCTGGGCGAGGCCATCACCGCAGAGCCGTCGAAGCGCGAGCAGTTGCTGATCAACTGGCACCAGGCACCCAACGCCCTCGATTGCCATCCGCGCAGCGAACACCTGATTCCGCTGATGGTGGCTGCAGGCGCGGCGGCGAACGATGCCGGACATATCGCCTACACCGACAAGGTGCTGGGCAAGAGCGTGTCCGGGTTCCAGTTCGGCAGCGCCCCGGTCCAATAACGTCAACCCAGAGAAAACCTGTGGCCATGTCCGCCTTTGGTGGACATACCCGACGTTCGTCTTTGGAAAATGCTCAACGATCAGTCCGCGCATCGGCAGCGGTCGCGCCAGTTGAAACATTCCGGCACGGCATCGGTTATCATTTGGAAAACCACGCCGGAACGACGATGTATCGTCTGGCAGTTCTGCCGGAATGGCGCACTTTTGACCGTATGAAAACCAGGAGGAGGGGGATGGCTGCGGTACTGAAAAACGCATTCCAGGATAGCCGGACGGGATACCGGATATGCATCAGCGAGTGAATCTCTTGTTCAATCGGCGGACTTATCTTACAGCGACTTTCAATTCTTAACCGGGCAGTCTTCAAGCACCTGTTCTCCCGCTTTGCCGGCAGCATGCTTTCTGCGCTGCTGGTATATCTGTGTTCCTCTCTCTCCCCAGTGCAAGCCGCTTCGCTGCGAGTCACGGTGGTGTTGAGCGAAGACGGCGGCGCGTACCAGACATTCGGCGAGGCTTTGCGCAGCCAATTGCAGCCTGGCAGGGTCTCGCTGTACGTACAACGCGCCGGCCAGCCATTGGGCGCAGCTGACCTGTACATCGCAGTCGGCATGAAGGCGGCGTCGGCCTTGGCTGCCAGGGAAGCCCCCACTTTGAGCGTGCTCATCCCAAAGGCAGGATATGAACAATTGCTGAAGACCTCGGAGCGACATGGCGAACCACGCTCGGCGGTTTTCCTTGATCAGCCTGTGCAACGGCAAGTGGCATTGCTACTGGCCGCCTTGCCTGCCGTGAAGCAGGTTGGCGTGATTTACGCTGCGCCGCAACCGGAACTGCCGAATTTGCGCCGTCTGCTGGCGGACAAAGGCATACGTTTGCATGATCAGATAGTCGACAAGACGCAGTCGCTGAACGATGCGCTGGAAAACATACTGGATGTCAGTGAAGTTCTCTTTGTGCTGGCCGATTCCGAAGTCTATAACGCAGGGACGATACGCAATATCCTGTTGACGGCATATCGCAAGCAGGTTCCGCTGGTGGGAATCTCGCAGGCCTATGTCAAGGCGGGTGCCTTGTGCGCGATATACAGCACGCCGGAACAGATCGCCAGGCAGACTGCGGGCCTGATCGAACGATATGCCGAATCGGGCAGGCTTCCTGCGGCGCAATATCCCTCCGAATTCGAAGTTTTGGTCAACACACAGGTGGCGCGTTCACTTGAAATACATATGAAGGACGCAGGTCAACTGCGCGACGAGATCAGGAGGACTCCATGAAGCGACATGGAATTGAAAGACAAATGCTGGCCGTGGCGGTCATACCTATCCTGATCCTGGCCCTGTTGCTGGAAGGCTATTTCACCTATGCACGATTTTCGGATCGGGATCGTGCCCTGCTGGGGCGCGCCAGACTGATCGTCCGTCAGCTCGCATTGTCCGCCGAGTATCCGGTTTTTTCTGGCAACCAGGGATTGTTGCAGCAGCAAGTGGATATGGCCTTCAAACATAAGGATGTCCTTTCCATTGCGGTGCTGGATGCCGATTCGAAATATCTGGCCGGTGCGGGTGACATTTCCAATGTCAACGAATATGAGTTTCTGGAAAAGTTGTCGTCCAGGGATAGCGATCTCATTGTCTATCACGAAGACAACAATGCCATATGGCTCTATCAGTCCATCGTGGCCACGCAGATCAAGCTCGATGATCTGGGCAGTGGCAATGCGGGGGATCTGCCCAACAAGCTATTGGGCGGCGTGTTCGTCGAAATCGGGAAAGACAGGCTGAATGACGAAAAATTCGAGATGCTGGGTCTTAACCTGTTCATATTGCTGCTTGTGTTGACGGCTACCGTGCTGGTCGCGATGCGTATGTCGCGCCGCATCATTCTGCCGGTGATGGAGATGAGTAGCGGTGTCCGCAGCATCGGGGAAGGATATCTGGATACGCAGATCAGCGGAAACAAGATACAGGAGCTCGACGCGCTCGCTTCAGGCATCAACGAAATGGCGCGCCAGTTGCTGCAGGACCGCAATACCTTGCAGCAACGCATCGACGACGCCACCCAAGAACTGCGCCGGAAAAAAGAAGAGGCGGAGCGAGCCAATTTCGACAAGAGCCGCTTTCTCGCGGCTGCGAGCCACGACTTGAGGCAGCCCATGCATGCGCTCGGCCTGTTTGTGGGCGAATTGCACAGCCGGCTGGATACCCAGGACCAGCGCAAGATCGCGAGCAAGGTCGAGGAATCGGTCGAGGCGCTGTCCAGCCTGCTGGATTCCTTGCTGGACATCTCGAAACTGGATGCCGGGATAGTGATTCCGCAGATGCAAGGTGTCGACATCGATGCGATGGTCAAGCGCTTGGCGCAGGATTTTGTGACTGTTGCGCAACGCAAGAATATCACTTTGCATTTCCGCAGCATCAACGCGACGGTGCTGAGCGACCCGGTGTTGCTGGAGCGAATTCTGCTTAACCTGCTGGGCAATGCGATTCGCTACACGCCGCAGAACGGCACGGTGATGCTGGCCTGCCGGCTGCGGGGCGATGCGGTTCGCATCGAGGTTCGCGACAACGGTATCGGCATCCCGCCGGAAGAGCAGCAGAACGTCTTTCGCGAATTCGTTCAGCTCGCGAACAACGCACGCGACCGCAGCAAGGGAATCGGGCTCGGTCTTGCGATCGTGGACAGGCTCTGCAGGCTGCTGCATCACCCGCTGAGTTTGCGTTCGACACCGGGCCTGGGCTCGACTTTTTCGATCGACGTACCTCGCACGCTGGGAATAGAAGAATTGCTGGCGGAACCGCAAGCGCAGGTCGCGGCGTCGTACAAGCATGACAGGCTGGAAAACCTCCGGGTGCTGGTGGTGGATGACGACACGCTGGTGCGCTTCAGTACCGCCGGCATCCTGGAGTCGTGGGGTTGCAGCGTTTCGGTCGCGGAAGACCTGCAGGCTGCCGCGGGCAGGTATACGGATGCGAGCTTCGACCTGGTGATCTGCGACTACCGTCTCCCAGACGGAGACGGCCTGATGCTGATGGACATCATTAACGAGAAGCCCGGGATACCACCCGCGTTCATTCTCGTCAGCGGCGACACTGCCCCCGAAATCCTGCAGGCTGCCAATCGATGCGGGGTGCATTTGATGCACAAACCGGTGCGCCCGGCCAAGCTGCGTTCATTGATGCTGTTCCTGTTGAAGAAACGCAGCGATTCGATTTGAACCGCCGTTGGTCGGAAGTGAGAGCCCTGCGACGGAGTCGCAGGGAGGACCGGTCACAAAGGGCGTTTGACGCTTACACCGCCACGGATCTGGCCGGGGGTATAGCCGGTTGCCTGATCGTAGGGATAGTACTCGGCCAGACGCGCTTTGACGCCGTCGGAAAGCTGTTCCCCGGTGCCGTGGCAGGCAACGCAGCCTTGCTGCAGCACGATCGCTTTCATGTAACGGAAATATCTTCCGTTCGGTTCGTTCACGATCTCCGCAGACTCAAGTGCTTCCGGCTTTTCTCCGCGGGCCAGGCGAACTTCGAATTGCTTCAAGGTCTTTTGTTCCCACTCATCCGCAGTGCCTAGCAGCGGATTGCGCACCTTGAGGCTAACGCGGGTGATCTTCATGCCGTGCCGACGTGAAAGATCGTTCGCCATTCCGGGAGCGATCTCTTTACAGACTTTGATTGCGGATTCAACCCCGCCTTCCATGATGGCTTTTTTGTTCTCGGTCATCAGTTGCTGCATGAAAGGCGTGACAATCGCACGGCTTTCATCCTCGTATTTTCCGAGGTCGTCGGCCAATGCCGGTGCTGCGGAAAGTGCGAGCAGCACGTACAGGATAATCTTGTTACTCATGAATTTTTCCCAATAAAGAGCGCCCGGCGTTAGCACGGGCGCGATGCGTGTTCGAACGATTATTTATTTTCCATCGGGCAAGTGTTCATGCCGAACAGGGCATAGGCCGGGCAGAACTTGAATATACCGGTCAGCAAGGGAACGACGCCTATCCAGCCCCATATGCCGATCATGCCAGCCAGTGTGGCACCAATCAGGGCCAGACCGACGACGATACGCAGGATGCGGTCGATACCACCAACGTTGAGTTTCATTTTTTCTCCTTGGATGAGGTTAGAGGAGATGTCAGGATAGGTGGAAAGCGAGATCATGTCTGTGACATAAATCACACATCTGCAATTTGAGGTTCGGCGGCGCGGTAAGCCGAGCAGGAGCACAGGCTCTGTTGAAGTGCGAACGGCAATTCCTTCCTGCCCGCGCTCGAGGGAAATATCCAATGAACGATGCCCGACCTCTTCACGCCGGGCAAGTTCATATCGGGGGCGGATTATTTCCTTTCAAGCGGGCAGGTTTGCAGGCCGAAGATGGCATAGGCCGGGCAGAACTTGAATACGCCGGTCAGCAAGGGAAGGAGGCCGATCCAGCCCCACATGCCGATCATGCCGGAGAGCGTCAGGCCGATGAGTACCAGGCCTATGGTAACGCGCAGGAAACGATCGATACCGCAAACGTTGAGTCTCATGTTTTCTCCCTGAATATGATTACAGGAATACACAGGATAGGCTCAATATGGCCGGTTGTCTAAAAAAACTCAGACACGAAAATCAGAGCTCGGCGAAGTGTTTAAGTGCGGCTTTATCGGAAACTTGGATATGTTCCCGCGCCAGTGTCACCCAACCCTGGTCGGCAAACCCTTTCAGCAGACGACTGACGATTTCGCGTGCGCTGCCGAGTTCGTCGGCGAGGGCCTGATGCGTCGTATTCAGAGGGGTGGGTTTTGCAATGAGCAATGCGGCGAGGCGCTGGTCCAGTTTCTGAAAGGCGACGGCAGAAACCAGCTGCATCAGGTCAGTCAGGCGGTCGGAGAAGAGGTGGAACACATAATTGCGGAACCCGTCATGTCTTGCCAGCAATGCATGAAACGAAGAAACGGGCAAAACCACCATTTCCAGCGACTGCTCGACGATTCCTCGCGCCGGATAGCGGGTGTTTCCAAGCAGGCAGCTGCTGGTGAGGATGCAACTTTCACCGGGCGCGATGCGGTAGAGCTGCAATTCGCGCCCGTTCGGGGCCGTCTTGATCACGCGAACGCTGCCGGAAAGCAGCATCGGAAAACCCTGGCAAGGCTGATTCTCGTCGAATATCACGGTTCCGGCCGCCAGAGGCATCACCATTGCCGTGTCCAGCAACGCATCGAGTTCCGCTGCAGGCAGCTCGGCCAGCGTCGGGTAGAGCTGCAACACTCGAGTGCGGATGTCCGGGGCCAGCATTTATTCCGGCCGCATGTGCGGGAACAGAATCACGTCCCGGATGTTGGCACTGTCGGTAAGCAACATCACCAGGCGGTCGATGCCGATGCCTTGACCGGCTGTGGGCGGAAGGCCGTATTCCAACGCGCGCACAAAGTCGTTGTCCTTGAACATCGCTTCTTCATCTCCGGCATCTTTTGCAGCCACCTGGGCGTCAAAGCGCGCTTCCTGGTCTTCCGCGTCGTTAAGCTCGGAGAAGCCGTTCGCGATCTCGCGCCCGACGATGAACAGCTCGAAGCGTTCGGTGATCTCGGGGTGGGCGTCGCTGCTGCGCGCCAGCGGTGAGACTTCGATCGGGTAATCGATGATGAAGGTCGGCTCAAAGAGGTGAGATTCGGCCAGCTCCTCGAACAGGGAAAGCTGCAAGCCGCCGATGCCGTCCTCGGGTTTGTATTTCGCTTTCAGGTCTTGCAGTTCGTTGACGAGGAACTCGCGGTTGTTCAGTTGCGCATCGGTGAACTGCGGGTGATATTTCTGGACTGCCTGTACCATGGTCAGGCGGTGGAAGGGCTTGCCCAGGTCCAGCTCCTTGCCCTGATACGTGATGACCGTGGTACCCAATACTTTCATGGCGACTTCGCGGAACAGTTTCTCGCTGAAGTCCATCAGGTATTTGTAATCGCGGTAGGCCTCGTAGAACTCGATCATGGTGAACTCGGGGTTGTGCCGCGTGGAAACTCCCTCGTTGCGGAAATTGCGGTTGATCTCGAACACTTTCTCGAAACCGCCCACGACGAGGCGTTTCAGGTACAGCTCGGGCGCGATACGCAGATACATCTTCATATCCAGCGCATTGTGATGTGTTTCGAAAGGCTTGGCCGACGCCCCGCCGGGAATGGGATGCATCATCGGCGTTTCAACTTCCAGGTACCCGTGGCGCACGAAGAAATCGCGGATGGCCTGGATGATCCGCGTGCGGGCGACGAAGACTTTGCGCGAATCCTCATTGGTGATGAGATCGAGGTAGCGCTGGCGGTATTTTTGCTCCTGGTCGGTCAGCCCGTGGAATTTCTCGGGTAAAGGGCGCAGTGCCTTGGTCAGCAGGCGTACCTGCGTCACCCGCACGGAAAGTTCGCCGGTCTTGGTCTTGAACAGGACACCGATGGCGCCGAGTATGTCGCCCAGGTCGTAATGCTTGAATTCGCCATGTGCAGCTTCGCCGGTATTGTCGTTGCTGATGAACAATTGCATGCGGCCGCTCATATCCTGCACGGTCGCGAAGCTGGCCTTGCCCATTACGCGCTTCAACATCATGCGTCCGGCCACCGCGACGTGGATCTGTGCGGCTTCCAGTTCGTCATGCGTCTTCCCGCCGAACTCGGCATGCAGGTCGCCTGCCAGATTCTTGCGGCCGAAATCATTGGGGAAGGCGACACCTTTCTCGCGGATGGCCTTCAGCTTGGCGCGGCGTTCCGCGATGATCTGGTTGTCGTCCTGGGCTGGGATAGTGGGTTCGTTGCTCATGGTGTTCTGAATGTGTTGAGTTAATTTTAGCGACGTGAAATATAGCACAGGGACAGGGGTTTCAGGACTACAGATACCCCTCTTGCTCTCCCTTTTCGCCATGTTCGAGCATCCATTCCAGCAATTCGGCAAGGGCGGAGGGGAGTGCAGGTTCTTGTTGGAGTGAGGCCAGTTGCAGCCTGTCGCTCTCGGTCAACGGTTTGCGCACAGGCAAAGATGCAAGATCGGCAGCAGACATTTTCCACGGTTGCCAGTTGAGGCCAAGTTCACGCCAAAGTTCGGCAGCCTTGAGCGCGATGGCAATACCCGCGGGGTCTGGGTCGCAGGCGATACTGGCGGGAGCCGGGGCCAGGTTGAGCAGGCGGCCGACCGTTTCGCGCCACCAAGTCGGGGGGAAGCCGGGCAACCAGATCACACCGGTCTCCACCTCGCGGCTTTTGGTGGCACGCTCGAAGCTGGTGCGATTCTCCACCAGTTGCCAGCGGTTGACCGTGCCGGACGCTGCTGTTGCATCCTGTATGGTGGCAGGGGTGAGCGCAGCAAAATCGGCGCAGCTTGCCAGATCAATCCGTCCATTCGGCAAGGTCAATGTCAGTTGGGCAGCAATCAGCAATAACGGCGTATGGCGTTCAATGCCGAATTCAGCGAGGTCGACAATAGATTCCAGCCAATTCCATTCGCCCTCGCTGACTGCTTTGGTGTCGCCGCGCGCAAAAAGCGCGAAGTCGCGGCGCGTGCCGTTCCGTTGCTGTATCTGCCAGTCATGCAATTTGAAAATCAAATCCTGCCGCGCCAGCGCGCGCTGTACCGGCAATTCGTCGAGAAGGGGCACGGCTGGGGAAAGGGTTGGGTTGTCCAGCGCATGAAGCAAGGCACGGCATTCCTGCCAGCGTTGCGCGTCGTTATCCTTGTCGCGCAAGCCAAGAGCGGCGCGCAGTTGAGGCAAGTACAGCAGTTCCACCTGTTGCGGCCACCATGCACCGAGCTTCCATTGTTCAGCGACCGCAGCCCACCCGGAGCGCAACAGCCAATCCAGCAGCGCATCGGCTAGTTGCACGCGGGTAGTGCCCGCATCCTTGCGCAGTGTTTCCCAGCGGCTGTTGCCGCCGCGCTGCACCCAGCGTGCCAGCAGTTCGCGCCATTCGGCGGGCAGGGAGTCGAGCGATTGTGGCGAGCCGGGCATCGAGCACCGCCGCTTCTGACAGACGCGGCGCTTGTCCAGCGGCTCGATCAGCAACTCAGGCATTGCGTTCGCGCACCAGTACTTTCACTCCCGGAGCCCAGGTGTCCGCCGGTTTCTTCTTGAAGGTCACTAGCGTCAGCATGGAAGGATCGTACACGCCGACGTTGTGCGTCACCGGCGTGGTCAGCAGGTATTGGGCGCGGGTGGCCTTGAGGAATTTCGCCACGCGCTCGATGTTGACGATATCGAGGTGGGCGAAAGGTTCGTCGATGAACACGAAGCCGCCGGGGCGCGATTCCTCCATCATCAGCGCCACCAGCAGGATCAGCGACTTCATCACCTGCTGGCCGCCGGAGGCGTCGCCGTCGTTCATGCCCATGAAACCCTTGTCGTCGAAGTTGAAGCGCACCGCAAGGCCGGCCTGCGCCAGCGACAGGTCGTTGCTGTCGAGCAGCACTTGCTCGTGTTCGACTTTAATGCCCGCCAAATCGCCAAGCACTTTCAGGTTCTTTACATAGCGGCTTACCGTGTAACGCAGTGCAGAGATATATATATCACGCGCCGTGTCGGTCTGGCTGCGCGCCATCTCGTTGTCGCGGCGACGTGTGGAAAGGTCGCTTTCCATGCGCTGGTAGTCGTCCTTGATCTTGTCGCGCAGCGCAACCACTAAGTCGTCAGTCTCCCAGGATTCTTCGGCGAAGCGACGTTCGATCTCATCGATGCGTCGGTCGATGTTGGTGGTGTCGCGCCATTCGTCGGCCAGCTTCTGGTTGGATTCCTTGTTGCACCAGCCCCGGGGCAGGTGGCGCAGGTTGTGACGTAACACCTGCAGGCGGCGGAACTGCTCCTCGCGTCCGGCGCGGTTTTCCCTTTGCGCGATTTCTTTGTCTATCGTTTGAAGTTTGATTTCCAGACGCTGAAGTTCCCGGTGCCCATCTGATACGGCCTGGTCGGTCTTTTCCCGCTCCTGTTGCGCCTCGAACATGGGAATGTCCCGGCGGCGCTGGACCAGTACTTCGTATTGCTGGCGCGTTTCGGCGAATTCCTCGGCGCGCGCCGCGAGTTGCGCGGCGGCATCCACACCGGCCAGCCGCGCCTGCTCGCCACGTAGCCTACCGGTCAGCGCGGACAGTTGAGCACGTAGCGGCGCGAGTGTTTTTTCGATGCCGGCACGCTGCTCACGCAACGCTTCCAGCCGGGCGCGGCCGAATCGGGCCTGTTCCGACCCGGCGTAGCGGCCACCGCGTCGTTCGCGCAAATAGCCTTGGCGGGTGATCCAATCCTCAGCGCGCGGCAGCTTGCTGCCTTCTGCGGCATCTTCCACGCGGCGCGTGCGTTCCAGCGTGCGCAACAGCCATTCGGGCACTGCGCGGGAAAAGCGCACGACTTCGAGCAGCGATCCCTTCGGGGCGAGGCCGGCCGGCACGCAGTCCGGCACGATGAAGTGGCGATAGCGCAGCTTTTCGCCGAGCGCCATCGCCTGCTCGACATCCTTGTCCTTGGCCAGCAGCACGACGTGTGCGGAAGGGGCGAGCACGGCTTCCACCGCCGCTTGCCAGGCCGGGTCGGCGATCTCCACCACGTCGGACAACAGGTCGTGCGCGATACCGGCCTGGGTCAGGGCTTGGCGGAAGGCGGCGACATCCTGGGGGTCGGCGCGGCGTCCGGCGGCGAGGTTCTCCAGCATTTCGTCGAGCTGGCGTTGCTTCTGCTCCAGTTCGGCGATGCGCAGTCGCAACGTATCGCGGTCATCGGCCATTCTTTCGACCTCGCGCGCATCGGCAAGCTTGCCGTCTGCCAGGGCCTGCGCTTGGGCTAATAATTGGTCATGTTGCTTGACGATGACTTCGCAAGCCCTGATATCGCCGACGACTTCTGTCAATGCCTGTTGTTGCACCTGCTCGTTTTCGCGGGCCGCCTGTTTGCGCAACTCTGCCGCCCCATGCGCCTGCTGCTGCACCTGGAATTCCATTTGCAGGTTTTGCCGTTCGATACGCTTACCGGCCCATTCGCGGTATTGCGACTTTAGAGTGCGGCGCGCATCGTCGGCCTTGGTGCGCAACAGGTAGTGCTCCAGCCGAGGGCGGATTTCTGAGGCCAGCTCGACGCGTTCCTGATTTAGGTTCTTCCATTCGAGGTACTTATTGACCTTCATTTCGTGGGTTTGAAGGCTGTAACCAAGTTTCTCCAAATCACGTTGCGCTTCGTCCAGTTCGCGCGACGTGTGTTCCTGATGGTGGCGCGCTTCCTGGTAGCGCTCCAGCACTTCCTTGTCGCCGAACACTTGGAACACCAGGTCGAGCAGGTCCTTGTGCGACAGTTCACACAGCTTGTCGGTCTGACCCTGTTCCAACGACAGCACGCGGGCGATGGCGGGGGAGAGGCCGGCGCTGTGCAGGATGCGCTGATAGTCGCGCACGCCGAACTCTTCGCCATTCTGTTCGATTTCCTGCAGGCTCACCTCGCCGTCGGCGATCCAGTATTTGCGCGACCAGTCGCCGCCTTTCTTGTCGATGCGGCAGGCCAGCGTGATCTTGTCCTGCTGATAGGGCAGGCGGAACGGACGATAGCTCGCACCGGGCGGGCAGCGGTTGTCCACCACGCCGCGCAGCCAGCAGAAGTCCTCGCCGTTGCGGCGCACGTAGCGTTTGTAGTCGCGTTTCTTCGAACATTCCAGCGCCAGCAGCGTGCGCATGGCATCGAGCAGCGTGGTCTTGCCGGAACCGTTGGGGCCGGAGATGGTGATGATGGGCGCATCCAACGGCAGTTTGAAATTGCGCCAGTAGTCCCAGTGGACAGTTTCCAGTTCCATCAACCTGAACATCAGGATTCCTCCTCGTTATGCAACTCTCCAAGCGTGACATCACGCAGGATGCCGCGCTGTTTCAGCAGGTCGGACAAGGCGCCGTTGAGGATGCGCGGCGCCATTTCGGCGTAATCGAAGGCGAGGTCGAGCAGGGGGCCTTCGTGGATCATTTTGTTTTTTATTTCAATGAAATTGAGACTGGATAACTGTGGTAGGTTGATATTGATACGGGTTTTTTTGCCAAGCAAGTTACCGTAATCTTCCAGCAATACACTTACTGGAATTCCGCGCGAGGCCTCATGCGCCAGCGGCGTGAGTTTCACGGTCTCGAACATTTCGCTTTGTTCTTCCTGCTGTGTGGCTTCGCCCGACAACTGGCGTTCGCGCTTGGGCAAAATGATCAGTGCCCACAGGATTACCAGCAGCGCCACGGCGTCCTTGGGCAGGCCGAGGTTGCTGGATTGCCAAGTGTCGTTTTGCTCGAACACGGCGCTTTCGCATTCGCGCGTGAGGGCGATGCCGACAAAAGCAGAGAAGGGGTGCGCCAGCAAACGCAGGCCGCTGGCGGCCAAGCGTTGTTCCACTTCATCGCGGAAACCGGCATCCACCAGCAGGCGGCGCACTTCCTTGTCCTCGCGCGGCAGGTAGCTCAGCGCCAGCAGGCGTGCGATCAGGCGTGCGGCGTGATCCTGGTTCATGGGGTTTTCTCCTGTTGCGGTTCGATGTATCCGTCGCTCATCGCGGCGATCTCATCGCGTCCTATGGTTTTCAGTTCCAGACTCTCATTCCAGCGCAATTGCAGCGGCAGTGCGGCCAGCGGAGCCAGTTCGGGATCGACGTTCTGTTCGCCGAGGAACGACAGCAGCGACAGGCGGTACGAGGCATCGCTGAAGCTGCCGCCGACGATGCCGTCGGCCAGATTCATCGGTTCTTTCAGCCCGGCCAGCAGGCGCGTCAGCGCAGCCAGTTGATACGGCGGTTCATGCTCCACATCGTCCACGTATTCGACTTCGGCGGGGGCGGGCATGGCGGAGATGCGGCGGTTGGGCTGTTCACGCGCGACGAACTCTTCGGTGTTGTCCAGCATCACGTCGGGCAGGATGAAAGTGCATTCCGGCGTAATCGAAAGATGCTCGGCGGTGAGCGCAACCAGTTCGTCCACGCTGCGCTCCTTGAGCCAGGCCGCGAGTTCGGAAGAGCTGAGGCCGCCATGCGACAGGTGCACCTGCTGGCGCGAGATTTCGGCCAGCTCGCGCTGGAAAACGGACGACATGCGCATTAGCTTGGATTGGCGCTGGCCGATTTGTTGAGACAATTTCCAGGTCGCGTCGTCCAGACCTTCGGTGGCGAGGTCGCGCATTACCTGGTTGGCCTTGTCCATCCATTTCTGCACCGATTCCAGCTTTGCCTGCGCCTCGCGCAGTCTGAATTCTGAGCCGGAGGTGACAGCCTGCGAGAATTCTTCTTCCAGTTCGGCCAGCCGCGCCAATAGGTGCGCCAGCGCTTCCGGCGATAGTTTGCCGACGGCGGCCCCGGCGGCGATCTGGGCTGCGAAGAATTCGCCGTCCTGTTCGGTGTTGAACGACAGCAAGCTGGAGAGCGAGGACAGCACCATGCGCCCAGCGGAGGATATCTGGTAGACGTGGCGCTCGGTGTCCCACAACAGCAATTCGTGTTCGCGCAGGCGGCCGAGCACGGTGTTGAGCTTGGATTGGTTGATGAAGGCGAAGTGGCTTTGCAGATCGCGCGGCGTCCATTCAGGCGCGCTGGCGCGCAAGCCGATCTCGCGCAACACCATCAGGCGCACCATCACCTCATCGTCGCCGCCGCGGAACAGCGCGATCATCGCGCCGATCAGCGGCTTGGCTTCAAACAGGGGAAAAAACTGCGGCACATCGGCAGGCTCGACCCCGTCGACCAGGAACTCGGCGAGTCCGTTGTCTTGCTGCGACATGGATTAAACGCCTTGCTTCAGGCTGGCCTCGATGAAGGGATCGAGATCGCCGTCGAGCACTTTCTGCGTATTGGAGATTTCGACGTTGGTGCGCAGGTCCTTGATGCGCGATTGGTCGAGCACGTAGGAGCGGATCTGATGGCCCCAGCCGACGTCGGTCTTGGTGGCCTCCAGCTTGTCGGCTTCTGACTGGCGCTTGCGCAGCTCCAGTTCGTACAGGCGCGACTTCAGCATGGACATCGCTTCCGCCTTGTTGCGGTGCTGCGAGCGATCGTTCTGGCATTGCACGACGATGCCGGTCGGAGCGTGGGTGATGCGAATCGCCGAGTCGGTCTTGTTGATGTGCTGGCCGCCCGCACCTGAGGCGCGGAAAGTGTCGATGCGCAGGTCGGCCGGGTTGATGTCCACTTCGATGGAATCATCCACTTCGGGCGAGACGAACAGGCTGGCAAAGGAGGTGTGGCGGCCGCCCGAGGAATCGAACGGCGATTTGCGCACCAGGCGGTGCACACCGGTCTCGGTGCGCAGGTGACCGTACGCGTATTCCCCCTCGACTTTTAGCGAGGCGCTGCGGATGCCGGCGACATCACCGTCGGTCTGTTCCAGCACCTCGACCTTGAAGCCCTTGCGCTCGCAGTACCTGAGGTATTGACGCAACAGCATCGAGGCCCAGTCGCAGGCTTCGGTGCCGCCGGCACCGGCCTGGATGTCGATGAAGCAGTTGTTCGGGTCTGCCGGGTTGGAGAACATGCGGCGGAATTCGAGCGCAGCGACGCGCTTCTCGATATCCTGCACGTCGGCGGCGATGCTCTGCAGGCTGTCATCGTCGTTCTCGGCCTGCGCCATCTCGAACAATTCGGCGGCATCGTCGAGGTTCTGGCCGATCCGGGTCAGGCCGAGTACCACGTCTTCCAGCAACTTGCGCTCGCGGCCCAATTCCTGAGCGCGCTTCGCATCGTTCCAGATGGTCGGGTTTTCGGCGAGTTGGTTGACTTCGGTTAAGCGCTCCTGCTTGCTGTCGAAGTCAAAGATACCTCCGTAACTCATTGCTGCGACTGCGTAAATCTTGGAGGGAGTGGGAGAGGGCGTTGAGTTGTTCGGCTTCCATTTTGTATGTTTTATCGCTGCTTTGAAAGGCCGCGATTATACACGTCCTGAGCGTATCAAAGGAGCCGAAGGGCTTAGCGGAACAGCAGGCCGAACAGAACGCCGCAGGCAATGGCGCCGAAGCCGATGGCGACTGGTTTTGCCAATGTCCGGCCACCGATAAAGACGACCATGCCGAACTTGAAGGCGACATTGGACAGGAAGGCGATGGCGATCGCGGTGACCGTCTGTTGCTCGCTCAGTTGGCCGAGGTTGAACAGGCGCAGGCTGGATAGCGTGATGGCGTCGACATCGGTCAGGCCGGACGCCAGTGCCACGGCATACAAACCCTGGCTGCCGGCCAGGTCGGCCATCCACGCCGAACCCAGCAACACGATCACATACAGCAAACCGAAGCCGACAGCAGAATGCAATTCCGCCGGGTTCGAGGTTTCCGGAATATAAAGCTCGGATACTTTACTGGATTTGCGCCAAGTGTAGATCGAGACGACAACCCCGGCGATCAATCCACCCGCGAATACAGGCGCCAGGCCCGGCAGGGTGCCATATGCCACGACCGAGCTGACTACCAGCAGACGCAGCAATACCACTACGCTGGCGATCACGATCACCGCGGCGGCAAGACTGGTCATCGCCGGGTTGGACTTGCCGTGCTTGGCATAGATCATGGTGGTGGCAGTGCTCGACACCAAGCCGCCGAGAAAACCAAGCAAGGGTGCCCCGTAACGCGTTCCTACCATGTGCAACGCGGCATAACCGGCGAGGCTGATACCGGAGATGAGCACCACCATCAACCAGGCCTGGTGCGGATTGAATGCATTATAGGGGCCGTAGTCCTGGTTCGGGAGGATGGGCAGGACGATGAAAGTGAGCACCGAGAATTGCAGCACGGCAACCAGGTCGCGGCGTGTCAGCCGTTGCGTGAAGCCGCGCAATTCAGGCTTGAAGTAGAGCAGGGTGGTGATGCCGATCGCCAGCATCACGGCGAGCGTGGAAAGTCCGAACCAGATCAACACACCCAGGCCGTAACTCAGCAGCAGGGCGACCACAGTGGTGGTGCCGGGGTCGTTCTCTTCGGTGGGCGTGTTGATGTAGGCGGCGACGATCATGCCTGCCACGGCAAGCAGGCCCGCGACCACCAGCCAGGGAGAGCCTAGTCTGGCAGAAAGCATCGCCATCAAGGTGCCGAGCACTGCGACCAGCGCAAAGGTGCGCAGACCGGCTTTGGCGGAAGGGTTGCGCTCGCGCTCGAGGCCGATCAACAGGCCGATGGCGAGACTGGTCAGGAATTGCGGCAGCGCTTCGATGCCATTGGCCTGCAATAGGGTGGATTCCATAAAGCTCAATCTCCTATCCAGTGGCGCACGATGAGCTGCAAAGTCTCGCTGCCATTGTATTCATTGACACTCAGACTGTACACCGCATGGATGTCGTCCGGCGCGGGCTCGGCGGAAAAGAAGCGGATGGCGTCGAAACTTCCGGCTGGAGACGACAGCTTGAGCTTGAGGTGTTTCTCGCCGACCACACGCTGGGTCTGCACCCGGAAATCGCCTTCGAACAGCGGTTCCGGAAAACCCTGTCCCCACACCTGACGTTGAAGTTCGCGTGCGATGCTCAAAGTGGATTCGCTTGCGTCGAGCGTACCATCGGTTGGAATGGTTTTGACCAATGCTTCGGCGTCGAGCAATTCCTGCGCAACCGATTCAAAAGCCGATCGGAAGTCGTTCAGGTCCGCTTCGAGGATGCTCAAACCTGCGGCCATGGCATGCCCGCCGAATTTCAGTATCAGTTGCGGATGGCGCTTCGACACCAGATCAAGCGCGTCGCGCAGATGCAGTCCGGCGATGCTGCGCCCGGAACCTTTAAGTTCTCCCGTTTGCGAGCGCGCAAAGGCGATCACCGGGCGGTGGAACTTGTCCTTGAGGCGTGAGGCGAGGATGCCGATCACCCCCTGATGCCAATCCTCGTTGAACAGCGCAAGCGAGAAGCCGTCCTCCGGATCGAAGGCATGGAGCGTGGCCAGCGCGCTGTCCTGCATATCGGCCTCGATGGTGCGGCGCTCATGGTTCAGCGCATCCAGCCTGGCAGCGATTTCGCCGGCTTCCGTGTCGTCGTCGGTCAACAGGCAACGGATGCCGAGGCTCATGTCGTCCAGCCGTCCAGCCGCATTCAGGCGCGGGCCGACGATGAAACCCAGTTCGTAGGCCGACGCCTGCGCAGCCAGTCTGCGTGCCACACGCAATAGTGCCCGGATACCGGCGCAGCTGCGTCCGGCACGGATGCGCTGCAAACCCTGCTGGACGAGGATGCGGTTGTTATCGTCCAGCCTGACCACATCCGCGACCGTGCCGAGGGCGACCAGGTCGAGCAGGTTGCCGAGATTGGGTTCGGCCTTTCCGGCAAACGCGCCGCGTTTGCGCATCTCCGCCCGCAATGCCATCAGTACGTAGAACATCACGCCGACCCCCGCCAGATTCTTGCTGGGAAAAGTGCAGCCGGGCTGGTTGGGGTTCACGATGCACAGGGCATCCGGCAGCGTGTCTCCGGGCAAATGATGGTCGGTCACCAGTACTTGCATGCCCAGGCGTGCGGCTTCTGCCACGCCTTCTACGCTGGCGATGCCGTTGTCCACGGTGAGCAAAATATCCGGTTCGGAACGTTTGGCCAGACGCACGATCTCCGGCGTCAACCCATAACCATACTCAAATCGGTTGGGGACGATGAAATCGACTCTTGCGCCGAGCGCGCTGAGTCCCCGCATACCCACCGTGCAGGCTGTCGCACCATCGGCATCGTAGTCGGCCACGATCAGTATCTTCTTATTGTCCGTGATGGCATCGGCCAGCAGGCCTGCCATCATTTCCGCGTTCTTCAACAGCGTGAAAGGCAGCAGGTGCCTGATATCGGTATCGAGTTGAGCCGGATCGCGGATGCCGCGTGCCGCATAGATGCGGGCCAGCAAGGGGACAATGCCGGATTGGGCCAGAAGCCGGGAGGTGTCGGCGGGAAAGGGGCGCTGGATGATCTTGCTCATGTGAACGGGTCGCTGGATTTCCCGCAGTGTAGCAGAGGGGTAATCGTCTTTTTACGCCAGTTCAGTTAGAATGCCGCCCACTTTTAAATCGACGCAGGCATATCGTGGCATTGATAGTTCAGAAATACGGCGGCACTTCCGTCGGCAGTCCGGAGCGCATCAGGAACGTTGCGCAGCGCGTGGCAAAATACAAGGCTCAGGGGCATCAGGTTGTGGTCGTGGTTTCCGCGATGAGCGGCGAGACCAATCGTTTGATCGCACTGGCCAAGGAGATCCAGAAACATCCCGACCCCCGCGAGCTCGATGTGGTTATCTCCACCGGCGAGCAAGTGACTATCGGTCTGCTGGCGATGGCATTGAAAGACGTTGGCCTGGAGGCGAAGAGCTACACCGGTGCACAGGTCAAGATATTGACCGACAGCGCGTTCACCAAAGCACGCATCCTCAGCATCGACGAGCAGAACATCCGCACCGATCTGGCCAACGGCAACGTGGTCGTGGTTGCCGGATTCCAGGGCATGGACGAGGCCGGCAACATCACCACGCTGGGGCGCGGCGGATCGGACACCACAGGCGTGGCGATTGCCGCCGCATTGCGTGCCGACGAATGCCAGATTTACACCGACGTGGATGGCGTCTATACCACCGACCCGCGCATGGTGCCCGAAGCGCGCCGCCTGAAAAGCATCACCTTCGAAGAGATGCTGGAAATGGCCAGCCTGGGTTCCAAGGTGCTGCAGATACGCTCGGTCGAGTTCGCGGGCAAATATAAAGTCAAATTGCGTGTGCTCTCCAGTTTTACCGAAGAGGGCGAAGGTACGCTGATCACATTCGAGGAAGGCAATAAAATGGAACAGGCAATCATTTCAGGGATCGCGTTCAACCGCGATGAGGCGAAGATCACCGTGCGCGGCGTGCCGGACAAGCCCGGGATCGCCTATCAGATCCTCGGCCCGGTGAGCGAATCCAACATCGATGTGGACATGATCATCCAGAACGTCGGCGTGGATGGCTCCACCGACTTCTCGTTCACCGTACATCGCAACGAGTTCAACAAGGCGATGGACATCCTGAAGAACAAGGTGCAACCGCATATCGGCGCCCGCGACGTCATCGGCGACAACAAGACGGCCAAGGTCTCAGTGGTCGGCGTCGGCATGCGTTCGCACGTGGGCATCGCCAGCAAGATGTTCCGCACCCTCGCCGAAGAGGGCATCAATATCCAGATGATCTCCACCTCCGAAATCAAGATTTCCGTGGTCATCGACGAGAAATATCTGGAACTGGCCGTGCGAGTGCTGCACAAGGCTTTCGATCTGGACCAGGAAAACGCATAAATCGTTTGACCGCCTAGCCTCTAATCAGTATTATTCGCGGCCTTCGGAGAGGTGGCCGAGAGGTCGAAGGCACGCCCCTGCTAAGGGCGCATACGAGCTTAAACTTGTATCGAGGGTTCGAATCCCTCCCTCTCCGCCAAGTAGTCTGAGCCCTTCCCTGTGAAGGGCTTTTTCTATGGCGGACACGGTACGTATTCCTTTGCACAAATGCTAATTGGAGATGAACATCACATCTTCCTGTTGATTGATCTTCATTCTCCTGAGCACATTCATGCCAAGCAGTGCATCCACGCTCAGGGATGGCAGTATGTTCACCGTCACATCGTTAAGGTGGAAAGTCCCGAATGACAGTCTCGGGATCGTTACCGAGCAGGTGCGGACCACGCCATTGCCCGTTGCAACAAGGCCTGCGCCGGTACAACTCTTGATGCCGGCCCTGATTGCGGCACGCTCAGAAATCGTCGTGACTGAAGCGCCTGTATCCACGACAAACGTGACCGGCAGGTCGTTGATCGAGCCTTGAGTGGTAAAACTGTGATGGGCATTCAAATACAACGTCAGGCTGCCATGTTCGTTGATCGGCTGGTCGCTCGCGCTTGAAAGTACCTGCGCATTGCTTGCGCATTTGGTTCCGCTATACGTCACCTTGCCGTGGTCGTCGCATTTGTACACTGCTGCCATGACTTCGCTGGGCAACAGCGTGGAAGCCAACCCGGTCAGGGTCAGAATGAGCCCGGCTATCGAGTGACGGTTGAATGGAGCTTGACGGCGTGGTGACGATGCTTCAAAGAGTCGAGTGGGGCACATGGGGTAATGTCCAATCATATGCAGTCGCTTGAACGCGCAGGATAGGCGAAATTTACTCCGATATTGGCGAGGCAGCCAGCGTGTCGATATCCGGCTGCATCTGCGGATGCCGTTGGAAAGCAGAAGTGCCCGGACAGGAAAATGCACTCAGGCCAGCTTCCTGATATTCGCGAATTCTTCACTTCATCGGCATGTGAGCGTGGCTTCACCCAGTATCCATAATGCCCGGGGGGTGACTCATGGCCTCTTGCGAACAGCGGTTGTTTGGGCTAACGTTAACGCGAACATGAAGAATTGCTGAAGAAAAACAGGGGGCGTTCTGAATGTACAGTCCTAAAAGGTTGTTCGTCGCATTGATCATTTCAGTGTTCGCCGCTGAGTTGTTGATCATGAGTGCGTTGTCTCTACTGGAGCCTATCCCTCAGTGGGTCGAGAACGCACTGGATGCTTTCCTGGATGTTGTCCTGCTTTTGCCAATACTCTATTTCTGGGTGTTCAGGCCTTTGAAGAAGCTCAACGCGGAACTGGAGGCAAGAACCAGGGAGGCCGAGTCAGCCAACCGTGCTAAAAGCGCTTTCATGGCCAATATCAGCCACGAGATACGCACCCCGCTGCATGTCCTGATCGGACTGGGGCAGTTATTACGACGCGATCCGGATCACCCCGTGCAATTGCAACGGCTCGACCAGCTCTGTGCGACCTCCGACCATTTGCTTGCCCTGGTCAACGACATTCTTGACCTGTCAAAAATCGAATCGGGCCGGTTCGTTCTCGATGACGGCGTCTTCCTTCTTGGCTCGGTCATCGACCAGGCGCGGGAAGTCGTCTCGCAATTGGCGTTCAGCAAGAACCTTGCGCTAAAGATCGATATTCCGCCGGCATGTTACAACGCGTCAGTGCGCGGCGATTCGCTCCGCTTGTCCCAGATACTCATCAATCTGGGAGGCAATGCCGTGAAATTCAGCAACCACGGGACGATACACATCGGCGTGTCCGTTGTTGAAGAGAATCCCGCGAGTCTGCGTCTGTGCTTCAGCGTGCTGGACAGCGGGATCGGCATCGCGAAGGAAGACCAGGCGCGCATCTTTCTTCCGTTCGAGCAAATTGACGGTTCTATTACCCGGGAATACGGCGGCACGGGGCTGGGGTTGGCGATCTGCCACCGGCTTGTCGGCATGATGGGCGGCAGGATATGGGTTGACAGCCAGCCGGGAGTGGGAAGCACTTTCAGCTTCGAGATCACACTGGCGCGTGGAGACAGGATTCCGGAAACCATCGCTGCAACGCCCTCAGTCCCGGATCTGGTGGGCTTGCGGGTGCTGGTCGCCGAAGATCACCCGCTGAGCCAGGAAATCATCCTCGAGATGCTGGAAGACCTGGGCTGCATTGCCGAGATCGCGACAGACGGAGTGGAGGCGATCGAATGTGCCCTGGCACATGACTTCGACCTGATCCTGATGGATATGCAGATGCCGAAGATGGACGGATTGGCTGCCGCCCGCATCATCCGAACGTTGCCCGGACATCACGACAAACCCATCATCGCACTGACGGCGAACGCGTTTGTGGAAGATCGCCTGCGCTGCCAGGATGCCGGGATGAACGACCATATCAGCAAGCCTGTTACGCCCGCCAAACTCGCCTCCACCCTGAGCAAATGGCTGCCTGATCTTGTCGTCCCGGGCGAGGAGACTGAGCAATGCAAGTGCGAGTTGAGCGAGGCGCTCGCGAAGATTTCGGGATTGGATGTGGCGATATCCTGGTGGCGATCTCCGGAACGGCTCGCCGATTATTGCGTGCTGCTGAACAAATTCGTGAAACTGCACGGTCAGGACATATCTCTGCTGCGGGAACATCTGGCCGCTGGAGAGTTTTATGCCGCACATGCGATCGCCCACAATCTTAAAGGGATCGCGGGGCTGATCGGCGCGCGGCGAATCGAATCGCTGGCCAGCGAGATGGTGCAGGCGCTGCGTTCCGGTTCCGGCAATGCAGATATTGCGGTCATTGAGGGAGCCTGCGAGGCAGAACTTGCCCGTCTCAGAGTGGCAATCCGAACACTGCCGACAGTTGAAGAATCATTTGTGAAATGATCGGGAAATGGTCGGCCATGAAATGCGAGCTGGCCAGCAGCCGAAAATTACAGCAAGCGGGAAGGCGATACCTGGTGAACCGGGTCAAGCTGAGAATCACGAGCGTCTGGGACTTTGTGCTATAAAGCGTTCAGGTTCGGCATTCCCGCTCCAGGAGAAACCCTCATGAAAGTGCGCGTACTTCTCGTAGACGACCACAAGATGTTCCGTTATGCGCTCCGGCTCATCCTTGAAAAAGAACCGCATATCGAAATTGTGGGTGAGGCGGGCGACGGACAGGAGATGCTGGCCCTGGCACACAAGATCGTACCGGACGTGGTATGCATGGATATTTCCATGCCCCATATGGACGGCATCGACGCCACGCGGCGCCTGCTGGCGATCAATTCCTCGATCCGGGTCATAGGATTGTCAGCCAACGCCGATCAGTATTATGTGATGGAGATGATGAACGCGGGTGCGGCTGGCTATATCACCAAGGCGGAATCCGTGGAAGAGATATTGCGCGCCATCAATACGGTGCATCACAGCCAGAAGAAATACTTGTGTCCGGACATTGCGGCCCATGTCGTGGATGCGGTATTCAAGCCGGCGACACATGAATCGACCGTTGCCAAGCTGAGTCACCGTGAGCAACAGGTGCTGCATCTGGTCGCCGAGGGTTGTTCGTCCTCCAGTATTGCTCAGCGCCTTCAACTGTCCTCATCTACGGTGGAAGTGCATCGGCGCAACATCATGCACAAGCTCAACCTGCACAGTATCGCGGACTTGACCAAGTATGCGATCCGTAACGGCATCACATCAGGCTGAACAGGCCGGGCAGCTGTCAGCAGGTTGACCTGCGCCTGCTTCCTGAATTCATCGATCCGTTGTCGTTCCACTCCATATAAGCCGAAGAATATCGAATTCCGCTGGCGGAATGATGCGATTTCGTAGCAGGGTTATCAGGTGCAAGCGTCCGTTTACGCAGCCGCACCTGCGGAAGTATCGACCTGAATATACACAAAACACAGTAGACCCTACTTCTTTTGCCCGGCATCGCTACCCGAATTAACTGATATGAATACCTGTGTCCGGGTATTGAGGAAGCATTGTCTCATTGATTACATTGGCTCAGCGTCGATTGGACCGGCTGACGAGATGGTCCAGATGAAAAAACAGGGAGTCAGGGAGTCCCGGACGTGCTGCTCTGGTTGCATGGGAGGAATTTCTTTAGGGCCGTTTGCGGCAAATGTCAGGTTTGCTTAAGGGGACTGCTATGAAACAGATATTTCATGCCGGCGGCGATCCAGCCTCCGCGTACAGGCTGCAACGGCAGGAGGAGTCCGACGAGGGTTTCGATGCTCCGGACAAGAAGAAATATGACTTTGCCAAAGCAAGGCGCAAGCATTTCGTGAATGACCCGTTTCTACCCGCAATTATCCAGTCGATCGACATCGGTTTGCATGAAAGTGACGTCGATATACTCCTGAGAGAGATGCAGGCGGAGGTCGTTCCGCGGAACCGCCCGGAAGAGCCGCGTACGATCTCGACGCATTTGCTGGCCATCCAGGAAAATGAAAGACGGCGTATTGCCGCAGATCTGCATGACGGGATCGGACAGTCCTTGAGTATCATCAGGCTGACGCTGGATTCCGCGATGCAGCAAATCAGGATCGGCGAAGTACCTCAGGCACTGGAGGCACTGCAGCAGGTAAGCGGAAAAGTCAAAGAGACGATGGGCGAGCTTCACCGCACCGCGATGGACATGCGTCCGTCGATGCTCGACGACCTCGGTATCATTCCCACCTTGTCATGGTTCTTCCGTGAATTCGAGTCGGCCTGGCAGGGCCGGAAACTTGAAAAGAATGTAAGCATCGCGGAGAGCGATGTTCCGGCTCCCCTCAGGGTCACAATTTTCCGCGTCCTTCAGGAGGCCATGAACAATGTCGTCAAGCATGCCGGTGCGGACTGTATACGGGTGAGCCTGAACAGGTCAGGCGGATTGCTGCAGCTCTCTGTCGAGGACAATGGACGCGGCTTCGATCCGGACGCCGTGACCCTGTCATGCGGAGCCAGATGCTGCGATACAGGATGCGGCTTCGGTTTGCTGACGATGAAGGAACGGGCCAGATCCACCAACGGAATCTTCGAGATGCGATCCGCCGTCGAGGAAGGAACTCGCATTCTCGTGTCCTGGCGATTCATGGATGGTGCGATGGACCGGTAAGCCGGCCACGCTTCATCAGGGATGATTCCGCAATGCGCCTTCCGGCCGGACTCCCATTCCGTGTCCCCGTTGCAAGACAGGCAGTACGGCGCACATCACAGCGGTGACTGTCATCAGGTTCATATCTTCTTTCCATCAGGCAGGCACCCGGAGCAGGACCGGGCGAAAGACGCAAATTCGGGCATTTCCTGCGGCCTGAGGCCGGACGATCGGATGTGGACTGTACGCCTCCGCATACAGCATTCACCCCAGATGGAAATACATGATCTCCTGCATGCGGGAATACAGTAAGTCCCCCATAGCTCATTACAGTCCCCTTGCCTATTCTTGAGCCAACACAAGGGAGGACGGCCATGCGGCAATACACGGAGAGAACCCTGTCGGCGCCTGAAAATGTATCGGGTTTTACGTTGCTGGAATTGCTGGTGGTGATGGTCATCATCGGCCTGCTGGCCGGCTATGTCGGGCCGAAATATTTTGCCCAGGTCGGCAAATCGGAGATCAAGGTCGCACGCGCACAACTGGTCGCATTGGACAAGGCGCTCGACCAGTACCGCCTTGATACCGGCCACTATCCGACAACGGACCAGGGCCTGGCTGCCCTGAATGCGGCACCTGCCAACGAACCCAAATGGGATGGGCCGTACCTGAAGAAGGCCGTGCCGCCGGATCCGTGGGGGAATCCCTACCTTTACAAGATACCGGGCGAGCACGGCAGCGAATTCGACCTCTACTCCTACGGCAAGGACGGCCAGCCCGGCGGAGAAGGCGAAGCGGCGGATATCTACAACTGATCTTCGCAAAGGAGACACCCATGCACTTCGAAGTGAAGGCAGTGCGGGCCGGCAGCGATGTCATAGCCATGTCGTTCGAAGCGGCCGATGTCAACGATGCGGCGGTCCAGGCGCAGGCCCAGGGGTACGATGTGCTGTCGGTGAAGGCGCGGCAGCGCTGGCTTAAATGGCCGCAGGCTGGAGGCGCGCGGTTCTCGCTGATGCTGTTCAGCCAGGAGTTGAGGGCCCTGCTGGACGCGGGACTGACGCAGGTCGAAGCGCTGGAGACCATGGTGGAAAAGGAACGCCACCCGCAGAACCGGAATATCCTGCAGCGCGTCATCGAAAGCCTGTATGAGGGGCATGCGCTTTCCCATGCCTTGCAGCTGTTTCCCGAGATCTTTCCGCCGCTCTATATCGCGACGATTCATGCCAGCGAAAAGACCGGCGACCTGGACGAATCCCTTGCGCGCTATATCGACTACCAGTCTCGCATGGATATCGTTCGCAAGAAGATCGTCAGCGCCTCCATCTACCCGATGCTGCTGCTGGGTGCCGGTGCGCTGGTGACATTGTTCCTGATGTTCTATGTGGTACCGAGATTCAGCCGGGTCTACGAGGATATTGGCAGCGAACTGCCGTTCTTCTCACGCATGCTGATGCAATGGGGGCAGATGCTGGAAGTGCACCGCACACTGGCGATGGCCGTGATTGCGGGCAGCGCGGCGGGAGCCGGCTTCCTGGTGACCCGGCAGGGTTTCCGGCAATGGGTGATGCGCGCCCTGTGGCGGATACCGGCGGTTGGCGAGCGCATCCGGGTATATCAGCTGGCGCGCTTTTACCGGACATTGGGAATGCTGCTGCGCGGCGGGATCCCCATCGTCAGCGCGCTGGAAATGGTCTCGGGCCTGCTCGAACCGGCCTTGCGCGGCCGGCTTGCCCAGGCATCCGACTGCATACGCGAGGGGCAGCCGATCTCTTACGCCATGGAAACCTACGGCCTCACCACCGCAGTCGCACTGCGCCTGCTGCGTGTTGGCGAACATACCGGCGGCATGGGCGAGATGACGGAACGCATCGCCAATTTCTACGACGAGGAAATGGCGCGCTGGGTGGACTGGTTCACCCGCCTGTTCGAGCCGTTGCTGATGGCTTTCATCGGGCTGGTCATTGGCGTCATCGTGATCCTGATGTATTTCCCCATCTTTGAACTGGCCGGGAGTATCCAATGAACATGCCCGAACAACTGGAGATGCCGGCCATCACGGCGGAACAGATACGGGCAGCGCGCGCGGAGTCGGCCCGGACACACCAGCCGGTGCGCAAGATACTGGAAGAGGGCATGGGCGCGCCATCGGAGCAGTTTACGGCGATGCTCGGGGCCGTCCTCCATTTTCCGGTGTTCAACATGGATGCGCTGTACCGCCTGGAACCGGCCTTCGATGCGATCTCGTTCGCCGAAGCGGCGGAGCATGAGTGCATCGCCCTGCGCAATGGGGAAGACCGGTTGCTGGTGGTGTTCGGCGATCCGTTCGACGCCCGCCTGCAGGCATGGGTCGAAGAGCATGTGCAGCAGCAATTCGAGTGGTATCTGGCACACCCTTCAGACATCGCGGCCTATCTGACGCGGCACGAAGAAAGCATGCGCGCGATGGACAGCGTGATCGCCAGCAGCGGCAGTACCGCGCGCAATGGACAGCGGGTCGACGACCTGTCGCTGAAGAGCATCGGCGAAGAGACCAGCACCGTGGTCAAGCTGGTGCACTCGACCCTGTACGATGCACTGAACCTTGAAGCCAGCGACATCCATCTCGAGACCGGCCCTTCCGGCCTGATCATCAAGTACCGTATCGACGGCGTGCTGAATACCATGAGCACCGTCGAGGGTGTGGATCTCGCCGAGCAGGTCATCTCGCGCATCAAGATCATCTCCGAGCTGGATATCGCCGAGCGGCGCGTGCCGCAGGATGGCCGCTTCAAAGTCACCATACGCGGGCGCGAAGTCGACTTCCGCGTATCGATCATGCCCTGCATCTTCGGCGAAGACGCGGTGCTGCGCATACTCGACAAGAAGGCGCTTTCCGAACAGGCCAACGGCCTGCGCCTGGATTCGCTGGGCTTCGACGATGAGGCGATCGCCATGCTCCGCCAGCTGGCAAACGCGCCCTACGGCATGATGCTGGTCACGGGACCGACCGGCTCTGGCAAGACCACCACGCTCTACGGTGCGATCAGCGAGATCAACCGGGGCCAGGACAAGATCATCACCATCGAGGACCCGGTCGAATACCAGCTGCCCGGTGTGTTGCAGATCCCGGTCAACGAAAAGAAGGGGCTGACCTTTGCCCGCGGGTTGCGCTCCATACTCCGGCACGACCCCGACAAGATCATGGTGGGCGAGATCCGCGATCCGGAAACCGCGCAGATCGCCATCCAGTCGGCGCTCACAGGGCACCTCGTGCTGACCACGGTGCATGCGAACAACGTGTTCGACGTGATCGGGCGTTTCATGCATATGGGCGTCGATCTCTACAGCTTCGTCTCGGCGATCAACGGCATCCTCGCGCAGCGGCTCGTGCGCATCAATTGTCCGCACTGCACCATCGCGGAGAAGCCGGATGCGCAATTGCTGCTCGCTTCGGGCATCGGCCTGGAGAACGACTTTGATTTTCGCACCGGGCGCGGCTGCGGCCAGTGCCGCGGCAGCGGTTTCAAGGGCCGCAAGGCCATTGCCGAGCTGCTGTACCTGAACGACGAGCTGCGCGAGATGATCGTGGCGCGCGAACCCATCCGCGTCCTGAAGGACCTGGCGCATCGCAACGGTACGCGCTTTCTGCGGGAAGCGGCGGTCAACCTGGTGCGCAACGGCGAAACGACTTTGCAGGAGATCAATCGTGTCACCTTTGTGGCGTGACGAATTGCATATCACCCTGAGTCCCGACCACGCGGCGATGGTGCGTTTCGGCCGCGGGTTGCGTCCCGTGGTGACGGCGAGACGCGAGATCGCCTGCGCGCCCCCCGCGCTTGACGAGGCGCCGTGGACGAAAGCGATCGAGAGCTTGGAGGCTGGGCTGCACGGGATTGCAGGCGGCAGATGCGACGTGCGGGTAGTGCTATCCAATCATTTCGTGCGCTATGCGCTTGTGCCGTGGAGCGAGCAGATCAGCGACCGGGAGGAGGAGCAGGCATTCGTCCGCCATTGTTTTGCCCAGACCTATGGCGAAAATGCGCAACGCTGGGCGGTGCGCATGAGCCCGTGCGGGTATGGGGAAACACAGGTCGCAAGCGCGATCGACCAGGCGCTGCTGGAAGGACTCGAACGCGTCTTCCGCTCGCACGGTGTGCGGCTGGTTTCGGTGCAGCCATTATTCACGACGCTGTTCAACCAATGGCGGCGCCAGCTGCCGCCTTCTGTCGTGTGGTTCGTCGTCGCCGAACCGGGAAGACTGTGCGTGTCGCGGTTGCAACACGGAGCCTGGCGCACGTTGCGGGCAGTCAAGACGGGCGAAGACTGGCAGGAGACGCTGACGAGACTGCTGGAACGCGAGTACCTGATTTCCGAATCGGGCGCGGAACGCGGCGAGGTTTACCTGTGCGGGCCGGATGCTTCCGGGGAGGCCGATTTGCCGGGCTGGATGGTGCATCCGCTGCGGGCGGCCCCCGATACCGGCCGCGTTCCTGAAGTCATTTTGCAACGGGCATGAGCGAGTAAAGCGATGCGTCCATTATTCCTCGATTACCGGCGTGACGACCCTGCCCAGCACCGGGTCGGTCTTCTGGTGCTGGCGCTGGAAATGGCAGGTGTCGTGGCGATGGGTATCAGCTACTACAGCCTGTCCGCGCAGGCTGTCCGTCTCGAAGACCAGGTCGCGAAAGTCGAGCATAAGCTGCATCCGGGACGTTCGGGCGCGAAAGCATCGGTCGCCGATACCCAGCAGGCCGGGGCGGAGATCAAGGTGGCCAACGATGTGATCATGCAATTGAGCATGCCCTGGAACGAGCTGTTCAACGCGCTGGAAGAGGCGAACAGCAGCAACATCGCGTTATTGGGCATAGAGCCGAATGCCGCCAAGCGGCTGGTCCGGGTCAGCGGCGAGGCCAAGAATTCCGCCGCGCTGTTCGCGTACATACGCATCCTGCAGGCAAGCAAGTCGATGTCGGGCGTATACCTCAAGCACCAGCAAGTGCAGGAACAGAATCCCGAAAAACCGATACGTTTCACGCTGGACGCATCATGGATATGACATCGATCAGGATCGCCAGATGGCATATGCGGCGCTGGATGGCGCGCATGACGTGGTCGTGGCTGGCGGCCGGAGGCCTGCTCGCGTTCGGTGCCGGTTTCTATCTTTCGATGCTCGGCCCGGTGCTGGATGACCTGGACGCCATGGATCACAGGCTGCTTGTACTGCGGGAAGAGGCGCGCTCGGCGGAGCATGCCGGCACGAAACTGACGCAACTCGCGACGCCAGGCCAACTGGTGGCGTTCTACAAATACTTTCCCTCCGAGCGCAGCATACCCGACTGGATAGAGAAGATCTCCGCCGCCGCTGCCAGGAACAAATTGAACCTGCGCCAGGGCGAGTACCAGGTCATCCGCGACAAGAACAGCAAGTTGCTGCTCTACCAGGTGATGCTGCCCGTGAAGGGAACCTATCCGAACCTGCGCGGATTCATCGACGAAGTGCTGACGGAAGTTCCTATCGCATCGCTCGACAACGTGAAATTCGAACGCCAGAAGATTGGCGACGAAGCGCTCGTCTCCACTGTCATGCTCACCCTGCACCTGGGGAGCGAATCATGAGGTTGCAGTCAATTGGACCGTGGCTGCTGGCGACGCCATTGCTGGTCCTGGCCAGCTTGCCTGTTGGCGCACAGGAAGGCGATATCGATACGCCTTCCCTCAAGTTGAAGCAGGCAGCGGGGGAAAAAGCGGATTCTGCTCAAGTTGCCGGGATGGACAAGATCGGCAAGCGTTCCAAGGCGGAACACAAGACCGTCGACATCTTCAAGGGCAAATCCTGGTATGTGGCGCCACCCAAACCCAAGCCGGTTCCGCCGCCTCCACCACCACCGCCGCCACCGCCGACTGCACCACCCATGCCTTATGCCTTCATGGGCAGCTTTCAGGGGAAGGACGGGCGAATGATCATCTTCCTGACCAGAGGCGACCAGGTATTTTCCGTCTCGCCCGGCGATGTGCTTGAAGGCATCTACCGTGTGGAAGGCATCGCGTCGGGCCAGCTTGTTCTGATCTACCTGCCGCTGAATATCCAGCAAACAATCATAATCGGGGAGCCATCATGACGATCAATTTCAGGACTGTATGGTGGCTGTCGATGCTGATGGCAACGTTGCTCATAGGCTGTGCCGATCAAAATCTTAAGGTGCTGGACTTGAAGGACGAAGGGCATATCGAGGACGGATTGACTAAACTTAAACAACAGGAACGTGACCATCCCGGTGAAATGGACTATCGCGCGGACTACATACGGGAGAGGGATCGTGCCGTGAATCACCTGTTGCTGTCGGGTGACCGTTCGCGCGACCAGGGGCGCGACACCGAGGCGTATGCCTACTACAGGCGCGTGCTGGCGATCGACAAGGACAACTCGCGTGCAAGGGACGGTGCGACGCAGATCGAGGCGTCAAAGCGCCACGAGGCGATATTGGCGGAAGCGAACACCCTGTTCGACAAGGGGGACCTGGACGCAGCACAGAACAGGTTGCGCTCCATATTCATCGAGGACCCTCAGAATTCCAAAGCACTCGCCCTGCGCCGCCAGATCGAGGACAAGCAGGCCATGAATACGCAGATGCTCGTGCCGACATTGAAATCCAGGTTCCGGCAGCCCGTCTCGCTGCAATTCAGGGATGCCAACCTGAAGATGGTGTTCGAGGCGCTTTCGCGCACCAGCGGCATCAACATCCTGCTGGACCGGGACATGAAAAGTGATCTCAAGACCAGCATCTTTGTGAGAGATGCTTCGGTGGAGGACACCCTGGACCTGATCCTGATGCAGAACCAGCTGGAAAAGAAAGTGCTCAACGACAGCACGGTGTTCATCTATCCCAATACGCCGGCCAAGATCAAGGAATACCAGGACATGGTCGTACGCACCTTTCACCTGACCAACGCCGATGCCAAACAGATGCAGACCATGATCAAGACGATGTTGAAGACGAAGGACACCTTCGTCCATGAAAAGAACAACTCGCTGGTCATACGCGACACGCCGGAAGCCGTTCAGATGGCGGAAAAGCTGATCGCATCCCAGGACATCAACGAACCCGAGGTGATGCTTGAGGTGGAGGTACTGGAAGTGCTGCATTCGCGCTTGACCCAACTCGGCATCAATTGGCCGAACCAGCTCGGGCTCACGGTAACGTCTTTGCCGGCGGTATCCACCGCAACGACCACCGCGGGAGGCGCCGTGGTGACAACGAACACCCCGGCGGTGCCGCTGACCGTGAACGGACTGCGGGGTATCAACGGGAGCGCGATCAACGTCTCCCCGCTTTCCATGGCACTCGATCTGCGTAAGGAACTGGGTGACAGCAATCTGCTGGCCAGCCCGCGCATCCGCGTGAAGCAACATGAAAAGGCCAAGATCATGATCGGCGACCGGGTACCGGTCATCACCAATTCGGTGACGCCGATAGCCACCGGAACGCCGGTGGTGACCGGCAGCGTGCAGTATCTGGATGTCGGCCTGAAGCTGGAGGTGGAACCGGATATCCACATGGACGGCGAAGTGGCCATCAAGACCTTTCTCGAGGTGAGCAATATCGCCAACCAGGTGACCAACGCCGCCTCCGGCAGCGTCGCCTACCAGATCGGCACGCGCAACGTGACCACCGTACTGCGCCTCAAGGATGGCGAGACGCAGGTGCTGGCAGGGCTGATCAACGACGAGGACCGCAAGACGTCCGCCAGCGTGCCGGGGCTTGGCGATCTGCCATTGATCGGGAGATTGTTCGGCAGCAACGGCGAAGACAAGCGCAAGACTGAGATCATTCTGTCCATCACGCCGCACATCATCCGCAATATCCAGCGCCCCGATGTCGATCTGGCGGAATTCTGGTCGGGGACGGACGATACGCTGCGCAGGAAGCCGCTATCGCTGGAAGCCGTGGGCATGGTCAAGAGCGGAACGGGGACGGTGGCTGCGATCCAGCCTGGCTTGCCCCAGGCTCCGCTTGTCGCAGCGGTTGCACTGCAACCGACGGTGGCCCCGATACCGGGCGCGGCGGCAGCCCCCCCCAATCCGACCCTGGCGGCAGTCAGCGCGCCTGTGGCGGCAGGCGCTCCGGCCGTGCCTTCCGTTTCTCGCAATGCAGCTGTCGCGGCCCCGCCTGCAACGGCACCTGTTGCGGGTGCAGTGGCGGTGCCTGCTCCGCTGGTCGCGGTGCCGCTCGTGCCCGGCAGGCTTCCGCCGGGCATGAAGCCGGCCATGGCGCCGCTGATGATCTCCTGGCAAGGCGCATCCCAGGCAAAAGTGGGTGATCAGGTCAAGGTCGTGGTTTACGCACAGACCGGCGCGAGAGTCGTCGACGCCTCACTCAAGGTGTCATACGACCCGGCGGCACTCGAAGTCGTTGACGTGTCGGAGGGGGATTTCCTGAAAGGGAATAACGCGCAGACCGTGTTCAACAGCAACGTGGACCAGTCAGGCGGGCAGGTCTCGGTCGACATCTCCCAACCCGGGCAGGAAGGGGGCTCGGGACGCGGCAGCCTGGCCGTGCTGACTTTCAGGGCGATCGCAGCCGTTCCGCAGGCACCGATCACGGTATCGGGGACTGCCATGAACGCCGCAGGCGATTCGTTGCAGGTCAGCCTGCCCGCACCGCACAATGTCGCGTTGCTGCCATGAACACCGCGCGCATCGCCGGTTCGGGAGGATTCACCCTGATCGAACTGGTGGTGACGCTGGCGATACTCGCGCTGCTTTCCACAATCGCACTGCCCATGGCCGAACTGGCCGTGCAGCGCGGCAAGGAGCAGGAACTGCGCACCGCGCTGCGCCAGATCAGGGATGCCATCGACGCCTACAAAGAGGCCTACGAGGAAGGGCACATCATCAGGAAAGTGGGCGAATCGGGCTACCCGCCGACACTTGATATCCTGGTGCAGGGCGTGAACGACGCCCAAAGCCAAGCCGCCGACCGCAAGTTGTATTTCCTGCGCCACCTGCCGCGGAATCCGTTCGTGCACGACAGCACCCTCCCGGCAGCGGGAACCTGGGGCAAGCGCAGCTATGTGAGCAGTGCCGACGACCCGCAGGAGGGGGACGACGTGTTCGATGTTTATGTGCCGGTTTCAGGAACGGGAATAAACGGCGTCCCCTACCGGGAGTGGTGAAATGACAGCGGTGCGGCGCAAAGGACAGGGTTTCACGCTGATCGAACTGATCGTGGTGATGCTGATCATCGCCATGCTGGCGACGCTGGCCGTCCCCAGGTATTTCGGCAGCGTGCAGAAATCCAGGGACGCCGTGCTGAAGGAGAATCTGGCGCTGATGAGGGGCGCGCTGGACAAGTATTACGGCGACAACGACAAGTATCCCGCGGCACTGGAAGATCTCGTGAGCCACAAATATCTGCGCAGCATACCGCCAGATCCGTTGACCGACAGCGCGAAGACCTGGGTCACGGTTCCGCCGGATGATCCCGACAAAGGCGGCGTTTACGATGTGCACAGCGGCGCGGAAGGGAATGCGGCCGACGGTACGGCATACAAGGAGTGGTAGCGATGCGGCAACGGATCGACAAGCGGCGCGATGCGGGATTCACCTACCTGACGGTGTTGCTGGCGGTCGTCGTCATGGGAGTGATGCTGGGCACGACCACAGAGGTGTGGCATACCGCGATGCAGCGCGAAAAGGAACGTGAACTGCTGTTCGCCGGCAATCAGTTCCGCACCGCGATCGGCTTGTATTATCTGAGCCACAAAAGATTTCCGCGCAATCTGGAAGATCTGCTCAAGGATCCGCAGTTCGCTTCCACAAAGCGCTATCTGCGCAGGATAGTCCGGGATCCAATGACGGGCGGAACGGACTGGGCGCTGGTCAGGAGCACGGACGGCGGCATCATGGGCGTGCACAGCCTGTCGGAAATGCCTCCCCTCAAGGTTGCCGGTTTCAAGGCTGCTGGCAACAAATTCGACGGGGCCGTAAAATATTCAGACTGGGTCTTTGCCTATATACCGCGCCAGATTTCGGCAGTTCCGAAGCCAAACTTTGACTCGGGCGGGGATAAGCCATTGTGGTGAAAAACGGGAGGGTGGAACCATGAACCAGAAACAACGTATCCTTTTGGTGGAAGACCATACCTTGCTGAGACAGGGACTATGTTCGCTGCTGTCTTCCGACCCGAACATCGAGGTCATCGGCGAGGCGGACAACGGCAAGGATGCGATCCGGCTGGCCGTCACGCTTGCGCCCAACCTGATCCTGATGGATCTTTCCATGCCCGGCACCAATGGTACCGAGTCGATCAGGGAGATCAAAAAGCGTTATCCCGGCATCAAGATCCTGGTACTTACCGTGCACATGGCCGAAGAATACATACGCGAAGCCCTGCATGCGGGCGCCGACGGGTACGTACTCAAGCACGCCACCCGCGACGAACTGATCCTGGCGATCAAAAGCGTCCTGAATGGCAAGACCTACCTCAGTCCTGACATCGCGGAAAAAGTCGTCAGCGGCTACCTCGACGGCGGCAAGGGCATCAACCCGGTGTCTGCCTGGGATTCACTCACCTTGCGCGAGCGCGAAGTGCTCAAGCTCATCGCCGAGGGGCAAGGCAACAAGCATATCGCCAGCTACCTGTGCGTGAGCGTCAAGACTGTCGAAAAACACCGCTCCAACCTGATGCGCAAGCTCAATCTGCACAATGCCGCAGTGCTGACGTCCTTCGCCATTGAAAAAGGGATGGTGTCGGTGTCCTGACGGCTTCAGGTTTCTTCCCTTGACCGGGATTGCGATCTCGCCCCCGCTCGTTACAGAGCATGGCGGGTTTCCTGAAACGGCCAGGTCACACGTATGCAAGTCCCCTTGTCCGCCTCCGATTTCATCGAGAACGCGCCCCCGGAGAATTCCGCGCGCTCCCGCATGCTGACCAGGCCCATGCCGCCCGCGGGGTTCCTGTTCGTCGCACTCGTTTCGGCAAGATCGAATCCCCGGCCGTCGTCTTCGACCGCAAGCTTGATCTGCGTGCCGCTGTAGAGCAGGCTGATGCGGACGCGATTCGCCCGGCTGTGCCTGGCGCAGTTGTTTACGGCCTCCTGCGCGATCCTGAAGATCGCGACCTTGAGCGTGGACGGGATGTCGCTTTCCCTGATGTCGTGCGTCAGTTCGATGCGCAGCGGTTTGTACAGGCTCTGATACTCCCTGCAGAACCAGGCCAGCGCGGCCAGCGTGCCGATGTCGTCCAGCAGCGAAGGCCTCAGGTCCATGGAGATGCGCCTGATTTCCTCGATGGCATCCTGCAGTTTCGGGATGACGTCGCCAAACGTCTGCGCGCTATTCTCGATCGTCTGTTCGTCCAGGTTGCGAATGGCGTTTTCGACGTAGAACTTGATCGCGCTCAGTGTCTGCCCGATGCCGTCGTGAAGTTCGGAAGCGATCCTCTTGCGCTCCTTTTCCTGTGCGGACAGGACCTGTGCCGTCAGCATTCTCCTCTCATGTTCGGATTCGAGCCGGGACCGTTCGGCATTGCCGTGCTGCTCCCCGCTTTCTGTTCCAGCCTCGGGCGGCAGCGGTTTTGTATTCAAGGGTTCGACGTTATCGGCGATGACGGCAAAACTGCCCGTCGTGTCTCCCTGCTTTTCCGACAGGAGCGTCGGCGAGATCTTGATCCGGAACTTCTGCCCCTGCGCCCCTTCAAGACTGGCGACATAGGTCCCGGTACCTCCCCGTATCCGCTCCGCCATGTGGCGCTCGACTGCGATCCGGTTTTCTGCCGCGGCATATTCCACCGGGGTGCGGCCCAGTATCTCGTCGCGCGCGTGGCCCAGGGTGTCGCAGAAGCGCTGGTTCGCGTAGGTGATCTTCCCCTGCCTGTCGAGTATCGCAAGGCCCTGGTTCATCGCCTCGACCAGCTGGCTGTATTCCCGGCGACTGCTCTCCAGCTTTTCCGCGATGAGCCGGTGCTTCTCGATCTCCTGCTGCAGGCGGATGTTGGTGCTGATCAGCGCAAAGGTGTTTTCTTCGACGCGGCGTTCGAGTTCGTCGTTCCAGTTCTGCATTTTTCGCTCTGCCTGCTTGATGTCGCTGATATCGCTGATGACCGCGACGATAGATCCTGCGGCGGCGTCCAGCGGCGAACGATGGAAGCGGAAATGCAGGTTCAGGTGGCGCTGCAGGAATTTGTCCTCGGTCTGGTATTCGACCGCGAGATCCTGGGCCATACCGTCCACCGACGAGCGCCAAATGTTCTTCAGGCGGCAATCCGCATCATGGCAATGGGGGTGCAGCAGATCGTGGATCTTGCGTCCTGGCGCATCGACGACCCGGCCCAGACCCCACTGTTCGAGCGTGCGGTTGACCCGCAGGACATGGTCTTCCCGGTCCAGCAGGAGAATGAGCTGCGGCATGGAATCTGCGGTGAACTCCCATTCCTGTTTTGCCTGCCGGATCTGTTCCGCCCGGTCGTCCCGGCACGAATCGAATGTGCAATCGGGAGGGGGAAGGCCGCTGCGCCGGGATTCCGCATTGATCGCGATGTATGACAAGGCGTTGCTCCTTTCAAAAGTGATGACGCAATGCGCGCGTCGTCAACGGGAATCCGTTCATGCCGGCGATCCGGCTCAGGGTACGATCCACTCGCTGTCGGCAACGAGTCTATTGCCATCCTTTCCTGCGAGTTTGACCATGTATCCTCCCTTGGAGGCGAAACGCTGGCCGGGAGCCAGGCCGAGCCTGGGGTAATAGCCGGTGATCACCCGGTGGCTCAACATGATCTCCACGCGTTCCACAAGATAATCACGCACGAAGCTGTCCAGCATTTCCCCGAGCGTCTCCGCCAGGATTCCGCAGGCAAGATAGGTATCGGACTGGATACGTTCGTCGACGACCGGAATGTTGTGCACCTTGAACCAGATCGAGGGAAAGTTCATGCGTATCCTGCGCTGGTCGGGCAGGTCGAAGGGATAGCTCATGTGCGCCGCCTCGCGCCAGGAGGGCGGGACGGGGGAGTATTCCAGCCCCCCCATCAGTCCCGAGATGAAAACGTTCGGAAATTGCGGGAGCGTGTCCGGCAACGCCGCCAGATCTCCCGGCCTGAGCCAGAGCACGATGACGCTGCCCGCGGCATTGTCCTTCAGCACGCTGCCCAGTATCTGCGGCGAGCCGGATTCGGGCAGCGCGATATCCTGGACCTGCATGCCCGAGGACAGCAGAGAGGAGCGGACCGCGCCGGCCGCATCGTCGCCAATGTCGCCGCGCCGGAAGATCTGGGTCACCTTGCGCGGCCGGGTCTGCATCTCGCGTATCTGGCGCGAGATCAGCTGGGCTTCCAGCAGGATGCCCTTGGAGAAATAGACCGGATAGAAATCGTTCTCGGCCACCACGGGGAGGTCGATGTTCGGCAGCAGGCACGGGATGCCCTCGTGTTCGCAAAAGTGGTGTACCGGTGCCCAGGTCTTTCCGCCCAGTCCGGAAATGACGGCAAATACAGGTTCCGCCGCGAGCCGTTCGTGCAATTGCTGTTCCCATGATTCCGGCGGGCCGCTCAGCTCCCATACATGCAATTTCCACTGGCGGGTGACGCGATACATGATCTCCCGCGACGCATGCATGGTCCGATGGCCGCCGCGTATGAACGAATTCTTGTCGGCGAAGAACTGTTCGAGCACGGACAGCATGGCCTGCCGTTTGGCCGGGTCGGTATCGGGCGTGATGATCGTGGCGAAGTGCAGCGTATCTTCGGTCACTCCCGGCACGGGCTGGCTGGTGAGCTGCCTGAGGTAGGCGATGAGGTCCTTCATGGCCGCGTCGTCCAGCTTGAAACGCGGCATCAGGTAATTGAGCTCGCGCCCGTCCGCATCGATGCCTTCGCGGATGGCCCTCGCCAGTGTCTCGTCGGTATAGGCGCTGCGATTGGGCCGGTAGCCTTCGACGTGCGGCAGGTTCATGTCTTCGATGTTCCTGAGCCCGGGGCGGAACAGGTATTTTCCGATGATGGGCGGAATGATGTAGCGGCCTTCCTGTGAGCCGAGTCCGCTGCGGCGATGGCACGAGACGCAGGCGGCCGCCGTTCCTTCGACATTGACATCGGCTTCCCGCGTTCCGCGCAACGGTTCTCCCGTGGGCAGCAGGCCCTGGCGATAGAGCACTTCCCCGCGGGATGCGGCTGGTGCCGCCCACGCGCCGGGGACCAGCAGGACAATCACGATGAATGCAGTCAGGGTTCGCATCTGCCTACCCCCGGATGATTCTACGGGGCATGGACCAGTTTTCGGTACTCGCCCAGCAACTCGTCCGCCGAAGCGAAGCCGTCTATCCTCAGCCAGGATTGTCCGGGAGCCGCCCGCAGCAGCGTCACGGGCGCGTGGTTCATCTTGTCGCCGTGATACACGTCGAAGGCGCGCTGGGCGGCAAGGCTGGCCTCGCTGCTGCCGGTATAGAACCGCCACTGCGATTTGGCATCGTACTTGCGCGCGTATGCAGACAGGCGCTCGGGCGTGTCCTGTTCCGGATCGATCGTGATGGAAATCATGTGCACCTTGTCCCGATCGTTCCCGAGCATGTCCTGCAACTGTTCGAATGTCCGGCTGGTGATGGGGCAGACGGCTGTGCAGGCCGTATAGATGAAATTCAGGATGACCGGGCGCCCGTCGTTCATTTCGTCGGGGAGCGAGACGGTATGGTTGTCATCGCGCACGAGCCTGATCTGCGGCACGCTGTAATCGGCGGTCATCCGCGTCACTTTCTGTTGTTCCATATGATGATGGTGGGCATGTGGATCGGTGCCCGCGCCACCGGACATGTCCATGTGCGACATATCCATGTTCATGCCCATGTGCATTTCATCGCCGGCATATGCAGCGGCGGCCGCTCCGGCCATGCCGAAGGCAAGGGCAATACCCAGCATCGTATGGATCGGTCTCATGGTCGTTCCTCCGTTCTCAGTCAGGCCGGGTGAATCGCGAATCGGCCAGCTTCGGATTGATCTCCACCTGCTCGACATGGATGCCCTCCGAGCCATTCACACCGTCGACACTGGTTTCGATGGTAAAGGGCAGCATGAGTCCGTTCACGGATCTGTAATCGCGGAACCAGGTCGCTACTTGCCGGGGCTTGCCATCCATGCGGCGGGTGCCGTCGATCTTGACCTCCAGAAAACTGGCGGCATCCACCCAGACATGACGCTCCTGGCCGTCCTTGAGCGTGAGTTTGAGCTTGTAGGCATCATGTCCTTCCACTTTCTCGATGCCTTCCGATTCGACTCTGGTGCCCTTGGTGGCGTAATCGATCAGGAAGCCGTCGAGTTCCTGCTGCTGGGACGCTTGCTTCATTTCGTCCTGGCTAAAAGGTTCGATGTCGCGGCGCCCGAGGAATGGCCGCAATTTCCAGCCGCTTGCGCCGTCGTACGCCTGTATGGCGGTATCGCCGCGGAATTCCATTTCGAAGCGCATCTTGCCGGGACGCTTCAGATCCATGACGAAGGGCAGCTGGACGACCCTGGCCTCGGGTTCGAGTTTGGTCTTGCGGGGGTCGAACCGCACTTTGCTCATGGCATACAGGGGGACGGGAGGTTTCGACCTGAGTTTTCCGGCGTCGATCTTGCCGGTCATGCGCATCGTCTTCACCTTGTGCCATGCTTTCAGGCCGCCGCGCGCGGCGACGTTCTTCTGGACGATCTGTTGCACGACTAGCGTTTCGCCGGATTCCGCCTTGCCCTTGCCGGCGGCGAAAGCGGGCGTCGCAGACAGCAGCATGCAGATCAGTGAAGCGAGCAGGTATCGAGCGTTCATTTTGTTTCTCCTAATCGACTAATCGACGATCAATCCATCAATATGAAAATTCCCTATCACGATGCTGACGCGGCTTCCCTGTTTGACCAGCTTGCCCGGATTCCCGAAGATCATGTAATAGATCCGGTCCGGTTCAGGCGTGACGTCCTGCCGCAAATCGCCCACATTTTCCATCGACGGCACGGCCAGCCGGGTGCCGGTCGCTTCGTCGATCAGGTAAGGTTTCAACGTTTTGTCGAACAGCGCCTTGGCCTTCACCTCGTCCAGCACGCGGTAGCGGAATGCCAGCATCTGGCCGGACGACACCGGATGCACGCCGACCACGTCGATGCCCCAGGTGCGCTTGAAGTACATGCTGGGACGGCTTCCGGCAAATTTCTGCTTGCCCCCGTTCGCTTGCGCGAGCGTATCGGTTCCCGGACTGCCGTTGATGGCTCCGGCCGAAGCTTCCGCCAGAAAAAAGCTGCCCGCGAGCAAGCCCGCGAGCAACAGTCCCTGAGAGGCCTCTTTTCTCATGGCTAGTTTCCTATTCTCCGTACGAAGGCGCGCAGCGCCTGCAGGCCGCCCGTGGCGGGCACTTCGTCCGCACCGATGTCGTAACCCGCACCCTGCGGCCTGTGCTGTGCATCGACGTCATGGTTCGGCGCCTGGTTTGCACTGGCGGTATTCACTGCGGGAGAGCCGGCGGCGATATGGTAATCGCCAAACGGTGCAGCGCCTGTGGTGGTCGGCTTGGTCAGGTACAGCGGGCCGTAACGCACGTTGATATAGTTGTTGCCCTCGTCGACTGTCGCGACCGCCTGCATGGCCTTGACGCTGGGCGGATTGATGACGGCCGGATACTCCGGTGTCACACGCGAGCCGTTGCAGTACAGATTGAGAAGCTGCGGATCGGTGTTGCTGTTGTGCGTCACGGAGTCGGTTCCGTAGCCGGTGGTGCTGGACAGTACGGAATAGGTCGGGTTCAACCGCAGGTTGGCGTTGCCGTTCGGGGTCACGCTGGTGTCAGTCAGCACGCCCAGGTCCCAGTAAGCGGGGGAGCCGGTGCATTCACCCGTTGTCGTCTGGGCCGGCAGCTGCGAGCAACTGCCCGTGCCGCCGTTGGAAGGACAGAGTGCGCCCTGGCCGGCCACAGTCGAGTAGTAGAACGAGCGGTTATGCCAGACGATGTTGTTCTCCAGTACCGGTTTGGCGATCTGGTTGGCTGCCCGCACCGCATTGGTGGAGGAAGCCATCGCGTTAAGCAGCTGGGCGCTGGTTGGCTCCGAAGAGATACCCGCCGGTCCCGGCTGGCCGGTGCCGGTCGAGGTCGCCGATTCGCCGGTGCCGGTCAGCAGCACGCCGGCCGTACCCGTACTGTCGTTCGAGGCAACGGTGTTGTTGATGATCGTGCTCACGTTGAGCACATCGCTCATCGAAATGCCGCCGCCTGCCCATGCGGTCACGTTGTTGTCGATGATGTTGTTGCTCATCTTCACCCTGAACCAGGTCGAGGGCCGGCGCGGGAAGGCCTGGACTTCGGCGCCGTTCACCTGTTGCAGGCGGATGCCGCCACCCTGGCCCGACTCGGCAAAGTTGCCGCGGATGATGTTCGCATCGATCGTGAGGTTGCCGGTACCCAGGGTCAGCGTCTGCAAGGCCAGGGCCGGTTCGCCGCCGACGAAGATGCCCCCGCCGTGAGTGGAATTGGTCTGCTGGAAACTCTGATTGAACAGGATCTGGTTGTACGCGATCGTCCCGTCCTGGCTGTAGCCCAGATGGCCGATACCGCCGCCGTCCGACTGGCTGTAGTTGCCGCAGATCCAGTTGTGGTCGACGCTGTAGCCGTCACTGCCGGTGCAGATCGAGACACCGCCTCCGGCGCCGCCTTGTCCGGTGGTGCCCTCGACGACGCCATTCTTGGTGATCGCATTATGGTGGATGCGCACGTTCTGGTCGTAGCCGAGTCCGGCGATGCCGCCTTCATCCTCTTCGTTTCCGGCTCCTTCCCGTTCCTCAGCCAGGCTCGGCCTGCCGCCAAGCGTACCGTTCGCGTTTTCAAACTGGCCCGGATAGCCCGCGATCTCGAGGTAGGGAACGCCGACTCTGACACCGCCGTTCAGCGCGCCGGCATTGCCGTAGACGCGGTTGTTGGCGATCTCCAGATTGTGCGCCCAGCCGTTGACGTAGATGCCGCCGCCCGAATCGCCGCCCGTGACGCTGACGCCGTCGATACGCGACGGTGCACACAGGAAGTTGCTGAGTCCCGGCTGCGGTTTGGTGTTGGCGCCGTTCACCAGATCGAACTGCACGGTGGTCGAGGCGTAACGGCAGTCCCTGTTGCTATTGGTCAATGGCGTTACACCGTCCGGCCTGTAGCCCTTCGCCAGCACGGTGATGCCGGCGCCTTCCTCGGTACCGAGCACCGAGGGTTCAAGCAATACCACGCCGCCGGTGATCTCCTGGCCGGGCAGGGGATCCACCTGGGCCAGTGTGGCAGGGTTGCCGGTGTTGGTGTCGATACCGAACATGGCATTGATCAGCGGCCGCCAGACTTCGAGCTTGGTGGTCGGGTACTTGGCCGCGTTGATGATCACCGCAGCCGCGCCCACACCCTGCAGGCGTACCGGTTTCCACATGATGACCAGTTCGTTGTAGGTGCCCGCGTCGACCAGGATCAGGTCGCCCGGTGTGGCGGCGTCGATGGCGGCCTGGATGGTCTGGCCGCTGGCGCCCTGTACGCGTTTGGGCGTGCGGTTCTCAAGCGTCACTGTGACGGTGTCCACGCTGACCTTGCCGTTGGCCGCGGTGATCACAAGCTCGCCGCCCTTCCAATTGCTGGACGCAGGAGGCACGCTGACGGTGATCGTGGTGTCGCTCCAGCCCGTCACACTCATCGGCACGCCACCGATGGTGACCTGGCTGGCCGCACCCTGTGCACCGAAACCGTAATGGCGCATGAGTGTCCGCTGGCTGGCCGGTCCGGTGGCCGCAAACGGGCCTGCGTAGGCGGGATTCTGTACCTGCTGGTCGCCCAAGGCGGTGATGGTCAAGGAACCGCCGGATGCCGGCAGGTAAGGCCCGAAGTTACCGGTGCCTGCGGCGTCAACGCGCAGGATGGCCGGGGTGGAGTCCGGGTAGGCACAGTCGGTCGGGTTGTAGCCTGCCGCAAAGGCGGCGATCGGCAATACCGGTGTATCCAGATAGGTCGTCTGCGACGGCATGAACGGGTTGGTGTAGCAGAAGTTGCTGTACGCCGGGTTGTATTGCGGATCGGTGATCTGCTTCGCCTGCGCGGGCGTGGTGACCACATTGCCGTTCACATCTATCCATTGTCCCTGCGCATTCGTTGCGGGGATCGGTCCGGGATCGTTCATGCAGTTGATCAGCATGTTGGGGCCATAGCCCGAGGGGGTCGGCGGGTTCACCAGCCAGCTCGAAGGCAGCAACATATTGTAGGCGCCCCACTGGTCGGAATACGTGCGGCTGATCTCGCGGCCGTTGAAGTCCTTGGTGGAGACCGGGACGAACGGCACGGAAGCCTTCTCGCCGAAATCGGGCGCGGCCTGGTTGAACTCCGAGGACGCGTCGTCGAGGATGATGCCGGTGTTGTTGGAGGCGACAGGCACTTCGGTGAAGACGAAGAAGTTCGCGCTGGCCTGCATCTGGTCGCCGAGACTGATCAGCTTGCGGTCGCACAGCGGCCTGTCCATGCCGGCAAACGGTGCGACTTGCTGGGCCGCGGGGAACAGGCTCAGGAAGTCAGGCACGCGGTGCAGGTTGCCCACGCACTCCGGGAAAGTGACCATCGATGCCGTCACGCCGAGATTCGAAGTCGGGTTGCTCTGGAATCCCGCATCGCCGGTGCCCGGGTTGAACGGGTTGGCATTGTTCAACGTGGCCTGGTCGGGCAGGATGAAGATGCTGGCCAGGGGGCCGAATTGCTGCGTCACCGGGGCGACGAACGCATCGCCGATCAGGATGTTCTTGTCCTCTTCCTTGACGATCTCATAGCCGGGAGGCGTGACCGCTTCGACCACGTACTGGCCGACAGGCAGGCTGACCAGGGTCTGTCCCGCAGCCTGCTGCGCCGTTGTCAGCGGGTGCGCTGCGATGTAGGCCAGGCTGGGGAAGTTGTAGCGCCCGTCATACGGGGCTGCCTGCACCTGGTTCCAGTTGTGGAAGCCGTCAAAGCAGCGGAACTGGTCGTTGCCCAGGGTGAAATTGGTGAAGGGATCCACTTTGGTCATGTCGTACGGCGGCAATGCACCTGCTGCCGGTCCGGGCAGTTGACCCGGGCACTGCATATTGACTTGCGCGCCTGGGGGATAAGCGGACGGGGCAGCAAGCGCACCGGTCGCGGGATCGCGCAGGGTCTGGTCCGGGTTGAGGATGTACGGCTTGCCGTCGGCGCCATAGACGGTGTTGGCCCAGTCATCCCAGCTCGACGTTTGTGTGGTATCGACCAGAGCCAGCGTCGTGGTGCCGTCCGACAGCGTTTTCTGCTGGTACAGGTTCACCGTGACGCGGGGCACCAGCGGCTCCCATATGGTCTGGATGTTGTAGCGCTGGTCGTCGAACGGGCGCGTGCTGCTGTAGACGACGGTGCCCTGGATGCCGCCATTCTCGCCGGCGGTATAGGGCGTGCGTCCCCAGTTGATCAGGTTGCGCTCACTGATGAATCCCTGGTTTCCGTAGGAATAGGAACCCGGTTTTTGCACGACGCTGGTGGTGCAGGGGCCCCCTGTTCCCGGGCAGGCCGCGTAGGTCGAATTCCTCAGGTTTGCACCCGGCCCGCTCGTGTCCACTTTGCCGCCCGCGTCGACGAACAGGTTGACGCCGGTCTGCTTGAAGCGCGTGGTATCGGCTTCGCTGACATACCAGTTGAACAAGGGGAACAGTTCAACCAGGATGCCGTTGCCGTTGCTGTCGGTCAGCGTCTGGTTGGAGATGGCGCCATTGCGGAAACGGTTCGTCATCAGCAGATTGGAGATGCCGGGCTCGCCGGGATCAAGGACGCCGTTGTTGTTCAGGTCCATGAACACGTTCTGGTCATGCTGCGTGAACCAGCTGAACACCGGGATATTGCCCAGGGCGACATCGGTGGCACCGACGGTGACGGCCTGGGTCTGGATGATCTGGTCTAGCCACTGGTCCCATACCGCCAGTTCATAGGTGCCTGCGGGCACATTGTTCAGGGTGAAGCTGCCGTCGGCGGCACACTGCGCGATGGCGATGGAGGGGCCGGTGCCGCCTTGCGAATTCAGCGCAACCAGGCAGGTCGTCGAGTTGAGCAGGTCATACGTGCCCGCGTCCCACAACGTCACGTCCGAAGGATGCGACATGTGCTCGTTGGTGACCTTGCCTGTGACGGCATGGGTACCGACCATCTTGTTGGCGACCGCATAGGCCTTGACGAGGTCCGGATTGACGAAACCGATCGTGGTATGGAATCCGGGCGGGCCGAATTCCTGGAAGTAGACGGGTTCCTTGATGCCGGTGAAGGCATCCTGGGCGGGTGTCCCCTCCAGCGTCTCGGTCTGCCACCAGACCTCGCCGGCACCTTCGCGGCCGGCCCCCGGATGGGCATACACGTCATAGCGTGCCGGTGTCAGGTTCTTGATCAACGCGTGTCCGGCCAGCGCATATTTGGCCGGGTCGGCCAGCGAGGTTCCCGCATTCGGGTCGTTCGGGCAAGTGTAGACGACGCCCACCATATTGCCGGTGGCGCTGGTGGCAGTGCCGTTGGTCAGCGCGTTCTTGGTATCGGGGCAACCTGGCCTGCCGAGCAGCGCGTTGCTGAGCGGCATGTTGAAGGCATCGTAGGTCTGCTGGCCGGCCGGATCGCCCGTGCGGCCGGCGGGGTCGAACAGGATGATGTTGAATCCGCCGAGGCCGTTCTCGTTGAGGTCGTTCTGGCCGTTGGTTGGCGCATTGTCTTCATAGATATATACGCTCAATTGTGCCGGAATGAGCGGAGTGGCCTGAACGATGACGGTGACCGGATTCCATGCCGGTGTCGCACCGACTTGCGGCTTGATCTCGGCGCCGCTCATTGTGTGGCCCGTGGTGCCGCCGCTGACAGGCGCCGCGGCATCGCCGGGCAGGATCGATATGTAATAGTTCTTGGTGGGATCAAGCACGGCAGCGCTGATCGGCGTTTCGGCCTGGGGCGGCACCGTGGTGCCGCGCACTTGCTGCCCGGTTCCGCAGCTCACCGGACCGACGCAACCCGTCGCGACCACGGGCATATGGCTCCTGTGGAAGCTGGTGCCCAGCGTGCGAGTACCGAGTGTCGGGGTCCCGGTCGGATCGACCTTGAAGGTCAGGTCTTCCTGGATGGTCCAGCGGTAATCCGTTATTGCTGCTCCGCCCGCATCGACGACCGCCACGTTGAGTCCGGACGTCATGCCGGCAGGAACGAACGTGACAGTGACGGTGGCTGCCGTGCTCAGCGTGCCTTGCGAATTCTGCGCCTGGTAGGTGAACGTGCAGGCCGGTGCTGCGGTGGGTGGGGTAGCCGTGAAGGAGCCATCCGCGTTCAGCGCCACCGATGCGCAGGCAGGATTCCCGTTCAGGGCGGCCGGCGTTCCTGCGGTAGCTGTCAATGGATAACCCGACGGATCGTTGTCGTTGGCCAGAACACCCGGGCGCGATGTCGAGAACAGGCTCGCCACGCCGCCGGTGAAATTGTCGGCATTGGCAACCGGACTGTTGCCGATACCACTGGAGGCGACGTTTAGCGTCACGGTTGCGGTGTTTGCAGCATTACTTGCGGTGTAAGTGAACGAGTCAGCCCCCGCAAAGTTATTGTTGGGGGTATAGATGAAGGTGCCGTCCGCGTTGAAGACCAGCGTGCCGCTGGCCGGCTGGGTGACCGCTGAAACCGACGCGACTGCGATATCGTTAAGCTTCACGTTGCCGTTGAATGCGGCATTGAGCGGTACCTGATAGGTATCGTTGACCACCGTTGGCGTTGCGGCCGCGGAAAGTGCGGTTGATTTGAAACCTGTCGACGTTGCCGGGTCGGATTGGTTGACCAGCAGGAATCCCTGCTGGCCGCCATCGGGACCGTTGGAGGTGGTCAGGCTGAGTTGGCGGTCGAATATCCCGAAGGTCGCGGGATCGTATTGTCCGGCAACCTGGAGCGCGGCAGGCTTGACGGCCACATCGTACGTCTTGCCCGCCGTCAGCAGGATCTCGTTCTGTATCTTCGGGTTGCCTGGGGCGGCGTTGCCGTCTTCGGCCATCAGCGACATCGGCAGGCCGATCACCGACGGAATGTGCGTGTGCGATCCGGCGTTCAGGAAGCGCAACAACACGTTGCCGCTGGCCGCAGTGCCGGTGGAGGCGACCGCATAGGCCGATTTTTGGGGCGCGGATTTGTCGAATGCCTGGCCGTTGATCAGGAAGTAGGTGGGGGTATAGTTCACGGCGGCCGGGTAGCAAGGCGTGGTGGCGCATGCGGGCGCATTGAAACGCAGGTTCACATCGGTGCCTGCCAGCGCGGCTGCATCCACTTGCATGTTCTGCACCGGGTCGATCTCGCTGAACAGCAGGGTCGCATCGTAATCGTAGGGAACCTGCGCGGGCGCGTTGGCCACATTGGTCGGGTAGGCATCGCCGGCGGCAAACGTCGTCGTTGCCGTCGCCGCCGTCGGCGGCTGGGTCACGATCAGCACGCCATAGAGCCCCATCGGTACCTGCAGCGACGGCAATGTGCCGGTTTCGTAGATATAGCTGCCCGGCCGCAGATTGTTCCAGGTCAGTGTGGTGGCCGTGATCCCGCTTGGCGCCACTTCAGTGGCCCAGGACCGGGCGCGGTCCTGCTGCGGCGGGGGGGTGAATACCGGCCCGGCTGCGGCGTTGCCGGGGAAAGTGGTGAAATTCTGCGGCGGATGGGCCGGACTTTTCATTCGGGTCACCGAGCCGAGGCCGCCGCCCAGCTGTCCGAGGATCACGATCGAGGTCGGCACCGGCAGGCTGTTGGTCAGGTTGATCTGGAGCGTGTTCCCCGCGGGATCGTTGGGTATGACGATCACCGGCCCCTGTGCCCATGCCGTGGAGCATGAGCCGGTGGTGCAATATCCCCACATCGGTACGTGAGCTCCGTCCGGCAACGTCGCGGTCATTCGTTGCGCCGTCAGGTTGACGGTCGTGGTCGCGGCGGAGGCCGCGCCGGCGCCCGCGAGCGAGGCTACGGCAAGCATGATCCACAGAGTCGCTTTGAAATTAGGGGTTCTCATGGCTGAGCTCCTTATTTAAGGGTTTCTTTTACAGAGATTCGTCGATGTTCCAGGTGTACGGGTCGATGATCAGCATCATCATCATTCCGCCCGGAAACACGTCGTTCGTCGTGATCTCACGCTCGTTGTGGGAGTGCCACATGTACGCATAGCCCGCCTCGGTACTGCCGCCGTTGAAGTTCAGCGTGCCCGGCGGCAACGGCGTCGAGTTGAAGCCCGAGTTCGAGGTCTGTATGCCCAGATAGGGGGTGCCTGCATACCAGGATCCGTTGGCGACGATCTGCGGATCGGGCGGCGTGATCGGGATGGGTTTCAGGTGATCGGCGCACCATTCGCCGTAATTCGGGTCGGTCTTGACCGAGTGGTAACCGTTGACGTCCGGAGTGCAGGTCGAGCCGTCGCCGGCCTTGTGGTTGTAGACGTCCCAGTTCAGGCCCTTGCCCGACCATGTGAAGACGGCGTCCACGGTCTGCCCGGATACGGTGGGTATGGTGAACAGCAGCGGTCCCGCCAGTTTTGTCGGGTCGGTCCGGCTGACGATGAGGTTGCCGTCGCGTGCCAGCACGCGTGCGTGATTGCCGTGGAAGTGGAACGGGTGCTGCCAGCGCCCCTGTCCCACGACGCGCATCAGCAGTTTTTCGCCCGGATGGATGTGCGGGTTGCCGTTATACGGCTGGTGGATGTACGACATCGAGTAGGGGGTGTCCATGTCGTCAGGCATGGAACGGCCATTGACCAGAAAGTAGTTGGGGTGGTACGGCTCGGTGGTGACCATGATCTGCGGGCAGGGACCGACAGGACAGGCACTGACCTGCGCCTGTGCCTGCTGGTGTATGCGTGAGTCCATTTCGCTGAATTGGAACAGGTACTCGCGGTCGTAGCAGGTGGCGTCGTGGTCGTATGCGGTGGCGGCGAGCGCGTAGGGCCCCTGTGCGCAGCCTGCGGGTACCGCGAATTTTGGCAGGACGACGATGGCACCGTACAGTCCCATCTCGATCTGCAATTCAGGCTGGCTGCCGCTGTAATAGGCATAGGTGCCCGGCTTGGTGGCAGTGAAGTGGTAGGTCACCTGGTTGGCCGCGGGATTGGCGGTAGTCACCGTGCTGGCCGGAGCGGCCTCCTGCACCAGAGCACCGGATACGCCGCCCGACGTTGTGACCTGGAAGCCCGGAAACACGATAGAGGTGTTTCCTGCCGCCGGGGGCAGCGCGTTGGTCAGGGTGACCGTGACGGCATCGCCTTCATTCACGATCATAGTCGGTCCCGGCAACTGCATGAGCGGGCAGTTGGGCGCCGGGCCTTGTGCATTGGCGGGCCTGGCGGGGGCGAAACCCGAGGGCGTGCCGGTACAGCCGTAACCCCAGGAATAGATCATGGCTCCGTCGGGCTGGCTGGTGTAATCGGCGCTCGCGGTCAGGTTGAACGCCGGCCCCGTGATGCCGGTCACGGCCGCTTGGGCCATGGCGGAATAGAGCAGGCATGCCGCAGAGGCAAGGAACCAGGATGCGAACCGGCGGAAATTTCTCGACGATGGTTTCATGGTCGTTCTCCTAGTTTGTGACATTGATCTCGGTCATCATCCCGCCAAAGTTTTCGGCGTCGTTGGAGAGATGGTCCAGATTCGAGGTGTAGAGAAAATAGGTGCCGGGCGGAACGCCGGTAGAGTCGAGGATCACGTCCGTGGATTCGCCGCCGCCCAGGGTGATCGAGTTGGTCTTGTAGTACATGTTGTTACCTGCCATGTCGCGCAGCAGGCGTGCATTGTCGGCGATCACCAGCATGGGGATGCCGACCGTGGCCAGCGTGTGGAATTCGGTCACGTTGAGGTCGGAGATGCGCAACAGCGCGCGCTGCCCGCTCCTTAAGGTGATCAGCGTCGGCTGCGGTTGCGACGGCCGGGAGATGCCGTCGGAAGAAAGCGTGGCCATCGGGCCGTTGGGAACCGGATTCCCGCCGGCATCGACGCCGGTATTGACGACGTTGGTATTGACAGTGTCCGGATAGCTGCGGCCGCTGAGCAGGAAGTACTTGTCCTTCATGTCGGCAAATGCCTCGGGGTTGAAGGTCATGCCCACATAGTGGAAATTGGGGTCGAACCCCATCATCTGGATCGGGTACTCGACGTCGTAACGGGTCGAGCCGTCACCGTCGTTGTAGGCATACTTGGCGGTGCCGTCATTGATGACGCCGGTGGCGCCGCCGTTATTCAGATTGGCGCTGACAGGCAAAGGCGTTTGCCCGGTGCACAGGATGTCCGAACAGCCGACGCCGGTTGCCGCCGGATCGACCGCCGCTTTCTTGTTGGCTGTCAGGAGCGCGGCACCGATATCGCCATTCACCCTGTTCTGCCGAGGACGCACATACAATTGCCCGACCATGCCCATCTGCAGGTGTTCGGGCGGCGTGATGTGGCAGTGCCAGAAATAGCTGCCGGCGTCAGGGGCGGTGTAGTAATACGTAAAGCTGCCGGCGATGTTGATGGCCACCGATGCGTCCGGCACGCCGTCGAAGAACGACGAGGCATTGGGGTAGCCATGGAAGTGCACGGTGTGCTGCTCGAACAGGTCCGGCCGCATGATCATGCCGACGTTGCTCAAGGTCAGGAAGAATTCATCGTCCTCGTCGATCGCCATCATGGGGGCCGGAGCGTTGGCTGCGAGCACGCCGTTGTTCATGATGGCTGCGGGCTCGAACTTGCCGGCGTTCGGGTCGTTCGGATCGTTGAAATTGACGGCGGGGACGGTGCCGGGCAGTCCCTGCTGGAGATTTGCCGTGCCGGAGAGGGGGCCGAAACCGAACAGGTATATCTGGTGACCGTCCCCCATGGTGGCGTAGCCGTCACTGCCCGCTATTTCCTGGCATTTGATCTGGCCCGGCGCCGAACCGTTCGCCGGATGCAGCGTGGTCGCACTCGGGCATTGCACCCGGAACGATTCGGCATTGGCCAGGGTGGCATAGAGCAGTGAGATCATCGCCGCCACCCCGAACAGATAAATCCCAACATAAAACCCGAACCCGGGCGCGTTCGTTTGTACCCGGAAGCTTGATGCCGTCGCATTTTTCATGGCAACCCCCATGCTGTAGTTGCTGCAAGTGAAAACCATCGCCGGTGGCCTTTGCCATCAACATCCGGCTCGGCGCGGTACTGATACATTTCTGGGGCTGAGTTTATTGATTGCGTCGGATGGAAGCAGTGGGGTGAAAATGGTATTTCGATGGTAGTAATACCCTACAAATTCAGTGGGAGGTCAGGTGGTGGCGTTCGCCCGGCATTGGAAGCGAAGATCCGGTCATGGCAGACTCGACTGCCTGCAGCACGATCCCCTTGCTCAGAACGTCTTTTGATATGAAGTGACTTGCACCGGCCTCCAGCGCAGCGCGGCGGTATTCGGGCAAATCATAGGCCGTGACGATGATCACGGTGATATCGGCTTTGCCTGCTTTAATGGATTTGGTCAGATTGATCCCGTTTTCGTCGGGCAGATTGATATCCATGAATATCAGGTTGGGTTCGAAATCCCGGACCTGTTCCAATGCCGTTCTTCCATTGGCGGCTTCTGCAAGGGACCAGGACGGGAAATGGAAAGCCAGGATAAGGCCCAGCGAACGGCGAAACTCCGCATGGTCTTCGACGATGAGCGCTTTGAACATAGGTTGAACCGTCACAATTCGGGCAATCGATCAGGGAAGGATTTAATATTTGGCCGCGCCTGCGGGGCGATACTGCAAATCGTGTATTTATAGACGGGCAAGGCCGTATCGCCGGCATACGCGGCCGGTACTCCCGGACGCGATGGCGCTCGACGATTGATCGGCCGCTCCCGGGATGAGCGATCGTTCCGCGAGCCGATGCCGCGTCATCGACCGGGGGGGAAAGAACATCACGCCGGCATGCTTGCCGATTATTAAGGGATATTTCATTCGATTTTAAATTGCCCCACTCGTGCTAAAAGGCTATATTGCGACCGAGGAGCGAAGAGATGCCTAGTGATACCCAGAACAAGCGCTCCATTCTAGAAGCGCGTCATCATGACCCCTTTTCATATCTGGGGTTGCATCAGAACAAGTTGGGTTGGGTTCTGAGGGTTTTTCAACCCCATGCAACCGAGATTTCCGTCCACGACGGGGAGGCATGGCAAGCGCTTGAGCGCGACAGTTCCAACGGCTTCTACCACTGGCAGGGAAAAAAGGCGTTGCCTTCACCCTGCCGCCTGAAACTGAATTTCTTCAATCACGCCGTCGAAGTGCATGATGCCTATTGTTTCGGCAGCAGCATCAGCGAGCACGATCTTTACCTATTCTCTCAAGGCCGGCTGGAGCAGGCTTATCGCATGCTCGGCGCGCACCACATGGAGTGCGACGGGGTGTGGGGTGTGCGCTTCGCGGTATGGGCCCCGAATGCCGAACGAGTCAGCGTGGTGGGCGATTTTAACGGCTGGGACGGGCGAGTCTGCCCGATGCGGGCGCTGGGCAGCACCGGTGTCTGGGAGCTCTTCATGCCGGACATCGGGCTGGGCGAGTTCTACAAATTCGAGATACGCAACCGCCATTCCGGCCAGGTATTCGTGAAGACCGATCCCTATGGCTTGAGCTTCGAACGGCGTCCGGGCACGGCCGCCAGGGTGGCCGTGCTGGACGGGTATCGGTGGCGCGATTCGGCCTGGCAGGAACAGCGCGCCAGCCGCGACTGGATGCACCAGCCGTTGAACGCATACGAGGTGCATGCCGGTTCCTGGAAACGTCACTGGGACGGGCGTTTCTACAATTTCCGCGAGCTGGCGGACAGCCTCGTGCCCTATGTGCTGGATATGGGATTCACGCATGTCGAGCTGATGCCGATCAGCGAGCATCCGCTGGACGAGTCCTGGGGCTACCAGACGACCGGCTATTACGGTGTGACCAGCCGTTTCGGCACGCCGGACGATTTCAGGTATTTCGTCGATACCTGCCACGTGGCAGGCATCGGCGTGATCCTCGACTGGGTGCCCGCGCATTTCCCGAAGGACGCGTTCGCGCTGGCGCGATTCGACGGCACTGCGCTATACGAGCATGAAGATCCGAGACTGGGCGAGCACCAGGACTGGGGCACGCTGATTTTCAATTACGGACGCAACGAGGTGCGCAATTTCCTGCTCGCCAACGCGCACTTCTGGCTGAGCGAGTTCCATATCGACGGCCTGCGCGTGGATGCGGTCGCATCCATGCTGTACCTCGATTATTCGCGTCAGGCTGGCCAATGGCTACCAAACAAATACGGCGGGCGCGAGAACATCGAAGCGGTGGATTTTTTCCGTGAGCTGAACGTGATGACGCACGAGCGTTTCCCCGGCACGCTGACCCTTGCCGAGGAATCGACTTCGTGGCCCATGGTGTCGCGCCCGACTTATCTGGGCGGCCTGGGCTTCAGCATGAAATGGAACATGGGCTGGATGAACGACACGCTCGATTACATCGAACACGAGCCGGTGCATCGGCGCTATCACCACAACAGCCTCACCTTCGGCCAGCTCTACAATTACACCGAGAACTTCATGCTGCCGTTCTCGCATGACGAAGTGGTGCATGGAAAGAAATCGCTTCTGGACAAGATGCCGGGCGACCCTTGGCAGAAGTTCGCCAACTTGCGCCTGCTGTTTACCTACCAGATGACGTATCCGGGCAAGAAACTCAATTTCATGGGCAACGAGTTCGCGCAGGGACACGAGTGGAAGGTCGGTTCGGAGCTCGACTGGTACCTCCTGGGGCGTGTCGAGCACAGCGGTGTGCTGTCTGCCCTGCGCGACCTCAATCGTCTCTACGCCAATGTGCCGGCTCTGCATGAACAGGATTTCACGCCCGAAGGCTTCGAATGGCTGGACTGCAACAACGCTGACCAGTCGGTATTGAGCTTCCGCCGTTTCGCACGCGACGGTTCATGTGTGGTGGTCGTACTCAATTTCACGCCCGTGCCGCGGGAGAGTTATCGCGTCGGCGTGCGGCATAAGGGCCGTTACCGCGAGATATTCAACAGCGATTCGCATTTCTACGGCGGCTCCAACATGGGCAACGGCCTGGGAATGGACACCTCGGACATCAGTTGGAACGGAGAACCGCAATCGTTGACGCTGACATTGCCGCCGCTGGCCGGGGTCGTGTTGCAGCGAGTGCTTTGAGGCTATCGGGAGGGGTATGTCCGCATTGACACAATCAAAAGCATGGCAGGATCTGCGTGCTCATTTCGCCGCCAATACCGGGCTTTCGATGCGCCGCCTGTTCGACGACGACCCCGGGCGCTTCGCGCAATTCTCACTGCGCATGGGCGATCTGCTGCTGGACTACTCCAAGAACCTTGTCACCCGCGAGACGATGTCCTTGCTCTGCGCCCTGGCACGCGATCGTCGCGTGGAAGTGTGGCGCGACAAGATGTTTTCGGGCGCGAAGATCAATTTCACCGAGCGGCGCGCGGTGTTGCATACCGCGTTGCGCGCTGCGCCGGATGCGAAGCATGCTCCCGTCATGGTGGACGGGCAGGACGTGCTGCCTGGCGTGCGTCGAGTCCTGGAAAGGATGCGCGTCTTCACCGAAAGCGTGCGCGACGGCGCATGGCGCGGCTATAGCGGCAGGCCCATCACGGATGTGGTGAACATAGGCATCGGTGGCTCATATCTCGGACCGTTGATGGTGTGCCGTGCCCTGCATCCATACAGCGACAAGGTGAAACTGCATTTCGTTTCCAATGTGGACGGCACGGACCTGCGGGAGAACCTCCAGGGCCTGGATCCCGAATCCACGATGTTCATCGTGGCTTCCAAGACGTTCACCACGCAGGAGACCTTGATGAATGCGCGTTCCGCGCGCGACTGGCTCCTGCGCAGTGCGGGCGATGCGAAACATATTGCCAGGCATTTCGTGGCGCTCTCGACGAATGCCAGGGAAGTCGAGGCTTTCGGCATCGACGTGGCGAACATGTTCGAATTTTCCGACTGGGTGGGGGGGCGTTATTCCCTATGGTCGTCGATCGGCCTGCCGATCGCGCTGGCCGCCGGCATGGACAACTTCGAGGAGTTGCTTCGCGGCGGCTACGAGATGGATACCCATTTTCATACCGCGCCGCTTGAACGGAACATGCCGGTAATCCTGGCGCTACTGGGCATCTGGTACAACAATTTCCACAATGTCTCTACCCAGGCGTTGCTGCCTTACGACCAGACGCTGGAATATTTCGTGCCCTATTTCCAGCAGGCCGACATGGAAAGCAACGGCAAGCGCGTAGATCGCGAGGGTGTTCCGGTGGACTATGCGACCGGCCCGGTACTGTGGGGTGGCATTGGCACCAACAGCCAGCACGCGTTCTTCCAGCTCATTCATCAGGGTACGCAGATGGTTCCCGCTGATTTCATCGCGTCTGCGCAGGGTTTTCATCCTCTGGGCGAGCATCATGCGACGCTGGTGTCGAATTTCTTTGCGCAGACCGAGGCGCTGATGCGCGGAAAGACCGAAACGGAAGCGAGGATCGAGCTGCAGAATTCCGGTATGGAGGAAAAAGCCATCGAAGCATTGCTGCCGCACAAGGTATTCGCCGGTAACAAACCGACCAACTCCATCCTGTTCGAGAAGCTGACACCGCGCACATTGGGCAGGCTGATCGCGCTCTACGAGCACAAGATATTCGTGCAGGGCATCGTCTGGAACATCAATTCCTACGACCAGTGGGGCGTGGAGCTGGGAAAACAGCTGGCGGGCCATATCCAGGCCGAGTTGCGCAGCGGTGCGGAAATCTCTGCGCATGACTCATCGACCAACGGATTGATCCACCACTACAACGCTCTCAAATGAAGATACTTTTCGTCACTTCCGAAGTCCATCCACTGATCAAGACGGGCGGCCTTGCCGACGTCAGCGCGGCTCTGCCTGCCGCGTTGCAGGCGCTGGGGGAAGATGTGCGGCTTCTGATCCCGGGCTATACCGAAGTGCTGGACAAGCTGGAGAACAAGCGCACGGTCGCAACGTTCGCAGTGTTTCCCGGACAGCCGGAGGTGAGGCTGTTAAGCGCGAAAATGCCGGAAACCGGGGTGCCGGTATATGTGTTGGACGCACCGCGATATTATTCGCGTGTAGCGGGACCCTATCAATACGAACTGGGCGGCGATTGGCCGGACAACCCGATGCGTTTCGGGATGTTATCCAGAGCAGGGGCCTTGCTGGGCAGCGTGGATTCGCCCGCCGCCTGGCGAGCCGACATCGTGCACTGCAATGACTGGCAGAGCGGCCTCGCGCCGGCCTATCTGCAAATGACACGGAGCACGCATGCGAAGACCGTGATGGCAGTCCACAACATGGCGTTCCAGGGTAATTTCGATCGCGACTGGCTGCAACCGCTCGACCTCCCGCAATCCTGCTTCGATATGCACGGCGTGGAATTCAACGGTTACCTCTCCTTCCTGAAAGCGGGCTTGCACTACGCCGACCGCATCGTGACGGTAAGCCCGACCTATGCGCGCGAGATACAGGCGACCGAGATGGGTTACGGTATGCAGGGATTGCTCGTGGCGCGCAACGGCGATGTCAGCGGGATACTTAACGGCATCGATGAAAAGGAATGGGATCCTGCGACCGACAAATATCTGGCTGCAACTTATGACAGCAGCGATCTTGCGCCCAAGGCGTCGGTCAAGCAGGCCTTGCAGCAGCGGCTCGGTCTTGAAATCAATGCCCGGGCACCTGTGCTCGGTGTCGTGAGTCGCCTGACCTATCAAAAGGGGCTGGATCTGCTGCTGGAATGCCTGCCCAAGTTGCTGGATGGCGGCGCACAACTGGTCGTGCTGGGCAGTGGCGAGGTGGATCTGGAGCGGCGCTATCAGCAACTCGCGCACCGTTATCCCGGAAGAGCCTCGGTCACCGTGCGTTTCGACGAGGCATTGTCGCACCAGGTCATGGCGGGAGCGGATATCTTCCTGATGCCTTCCCGTTTCGAGCCCTGCGGGTTGAACCAGATGTATGGCATGCGCTATGGCACGCCGCCGGTGGTGCGCAAGACGGGCGGTTTGGCGGATTCGGTGACCGACGCCGGGGAGGCAAATGGTACCGGTTTCGTGTTCGACGAGCCAGATACGTCCGTTTTGTATCGCACCATCGTGAGGGCGATCGAATGTTATCGCGACGAAAATGATTTCAAACGGGTGCAACTCAACGGCATGCGCCGCGATGTAGGCTGGAGCACCAGCGCCGCGCGTTATATCGAGCTGTACCGGGCGATCGTCGCAGGAGTGTTTTTGGGGAGTAACTAAAGGGGAGGCTGCATCATGGTACAGGAAATGCGTTCACCACGATTCATCAGTGCATTGACCAAGAACACCGTGGCCCTGGTGTTGGCGGGAGGGCGTGGAAGCAGGTTGCATAACCTGACGGATTGGAACGCGAAGCCGGCGGTGCAGTTCGGCGGCAAGTTCCGCATCATCGATTTCCCCCTGTCGAATTGCATCAATTCCGGCATCAGGCGCATTGGCGTAGTGACGCAGTACAAGGCACACACGCTGATCGAGCATGTGCAGAAGGGCTGGGGGTTCCTGCGCGGCGAGTTCAACGAATTCCTGGCTTTGCTGCCCGCACAACAGCGCATCCAGGAGGAATGGTATCGGGGCACCGCAGATGCCGTGTTCCAGAATATCGATATCCTGCGCGGCTATAATCCGGAGTACATCGTGATCCTCGCGGGAGACCATGTATACAAGATGGATTATGGCGAGATGCTGGCATATCACGTGAGCAGCGATGCGGATATGACGGTGGGCTGCGTTGAAATGCCCGCATCCGAATCATCGTCGTTCGGTGTGATGACAGTCGGCGAAAAAGACCGTGTCATCAAGTTCACCGAAAAACCGCCCAAGGGAGACGAGATTCCGGGAAAGCCCGGACGTATCCTGGCCAGCATGGGCATCTACGTGTTCAACGCAAGGTTTTTGTACGAGCAGCTGATCCGCGATGCGGACACCAAGAAATCCACCCACGATTTCGGGCACGATATCATTCCCTACCTGATCGACCGCTACCGCGTGTATGCGCATCGCTTCGAGAAGAGTTGCGTCGGCACGACCGACGGTGTCGAGCCCTACTGGCGCGATGTGGGAACCATAGACGCCTATTGGGATGCCAATATGGAAATGGTCAGCGTGACTCCCGCGCTGGATCTGTATGACAAGACCTGGCCGATCTGGACGTATCAGGAGCAACTGCCGCCCGCCAAGTTCGTTTTTAACGACGAAGGCAGGCGCGGTGTGGCGATCGACTCCATGGTCTCGGGCGGCTGCATCATCAGCGGCGCCAGAGTGCACCATTCCTTGTTGTTCTCGGATATTCGCGTGGGAGCGCGCAGTGAGATCAACGATTCGGTGATCCTGTCCGGTGCACGCATCGGGGAAGACGTAAAGTTGAATCGGGTGGTACTCGACAATAATTGTAAAATACCGGACGGAATGCGGATCGGATTCGACCATGAGGAAGATGCACACCGTTTCCATGTATCTCCCGGCGGCATCACACTGGTGACTCCGGATATGCTGGGGCAGTCGATCCACCACATCAGATGAGATTCTTGAAATAAATTGCAGTCAATGGAAAGCGCCATGCCACAAAGTAACACGCCACAGAATACAGACAAGAAGCTCCAGCTCATTCTGTGCTGGCACATGCATCAGCCGGATTACCGCGAATATCTGAATCACGGGTATGTGCTGCCCTGGACGTATCTGCACGCCATGAAGGACTACACCGATATGGTCTTTCACCTGGAGCAGCATCCGCACGCCAAGGCGGTGGTGAATTTTGTGCCCATCCTGGTCGAACAACTGCAGGATTATGAACAGCAGTTCAAGAGCGGCCACATCCGCGATGCGCTGCTCAGGATGCTGTGCCACGAGCATCTGGACGAACTGGGGGACGAAGCCCGTCAGCATATCCTGGACAGTTGTTTCAAGAGCAACCACACCAAGATGCTGAAACCGTACCGTGCTTACCAGCACCTGTTCGACTTGCAGGCATTGATGGACGGTCACGGCCGCGAGAACGTGACTTACCTGTCCGGACAGTATCTGGCAGATTTGCTGGTCTGGTACCATCTCGTGTGGATGGGCGAAAGTATCCGGCGCAGCAGCGAAACGGTGGCACGGCTGATGACCAAGGGCAGCCAGTTCACTTTCGCAGAGCGCAAGGAACTGTTCGATCTGATCGGCACGACCATCGCCGGCATCGTCCCCCGTTACCGGAAGTTGGCCGAGCTCGGGCAGATCGAAATATCTTCCACCCCCTACAACCATCCCATCATGCCGTTGCTGCTTGATTTTGCTGCGGCGCGCGAAAGCGAGCCCAGCGCGCTTCTGCCGCAAACGGCGCAATACCCGGGCGGACTGTCGCGGCTGCATTCTCATTTGTCGAACGCGGTGGAGAGCCACAAGCAGAACTTCGGTGCCGCACCTCACGGCATGTGGCCGTCCGAAGGCGGTGTGTCGCGAGCGACGCTAAAGGTACTCGCGGAACACGGCTGCGAATGGACGGCGACCGGACAGGCGGTGCTGGCCAACAGCCTGCTGCGCGAAATGAATGACTATCCGCTGCCCGGCAGTTCGGGCTATTTGTACAAGCCGTATCTGGTTGAGACCGGGGGCAAGCCGATCTATTGTTTCTTCCGCGATGACCGGCTGTCGGACAAAGTCGGCTTCGAGTACGCCAAATGGAAGGGTGACGATGCCGCCGCCGATTTCGTGCATCAGCTGGAGGAGATATTGCGCAACGCACCCGGCGAGGATGATCCGGTGGTCACGGTGATCCTGGATGGCGAAAACGCTTGGGAATACTATCCTTATAACGCTTATTATTTTCTGTCCGAACTGTATGCCAAACTGGAAAGCCATCCGTACATCCGTACCACCACTTTCCATGAATGCGTGCAAAGCTTGAGCGCACAGGATGCGCGCGTGACGCCGAGCAGATTGCAGCAGATGGTTGCGGGGAGCTGGGTATACGGCACATTCAGCACCTGGATCGGCTCTCCCGACAAGAATCGCGGATGGGATCTGTTGTGCGACGCCAAACGCAGTTACGACATCGTCATGGCGAGCGGAAGGTTGAACGAAGAGGAAATGCGTCTGGCCACCGAGCAGCTTGCGGATTGCGAGGGATCGGATTGGTTCTGGTGGTTCGGCGACTACAATTCGGCACTGAGCGTCGCATCGTTCGACAGCCTGTTCCGGCGCAATCTTTCCAACTTGTACCATCTGCTCAAGCTCAAGGCACCGGAAGAGTTACAGCATGTAATCAGCGTGGGCGGTGGTGCGCCCGCGATGGGTGGCACCATGCGCCGTTCGGAACCTGTTTGAGCTTTGTCGGCATTGCAGGGCGCGGCGAAAGTGATTTCATTGTTACACTGTCAATATCCGTTCCAGTTTGTGAGGAACTTACCCATTTGCCGCAAGGGACTTGTTCGTCTGTTATGGCCCATTCCCGCGTTTTTATCCGCTTTCAGCAGCCGCGGACGACTTGCCTGGACGTGGATGCAGGTCAGGATTACGCTTTAACGGGAACATGATGTAACGAGGCAAGTTGGTGCCAGTCTGTGAGAGCTGCACCGAGTTGGTGCCGGCAGCGGTTCCGGAGCGGCGGAATCCGGGTTGTTACCAACGCATGGTTGATCTTCACGCACAAATATTCCGGGTAACGTCCGCCGATGAAGTGATGACTTTCAAGCAAGTTCCAGACTCTTGATTGGCCGGCCGGAACTTGGCATCAATGTTGCTGCTGATTTGAGCAAACAATTTTAAAATTTTAGGATTGAAATGAATACCGTAAACAAGCCGTTCCTTGCCAAGCATCCCAGTACGTTGAAAATACCGCCGCTGGGCATGAATGCGACCGGGCTGGAAGAAGACTTCTGCCGTTACTTCAATCACACCCTCGGTTGGGATAGCGCAAGCGTCTCGTCGCACCATGTGTATTCCTCTTGTGCGCTGGTGTTGAGGGACAGGCTGGTCGAGCGTTGGCGGAGGACCCAGCGAGCCTATGACGAGTCCGATTGCAAACAGGCATATTACCTGTCGCTTGAGTTCCTGATGGGGCGTGCTTTGGGCAACGCGCTGTTGAATATGGATCTGGGGCAGGCCGGCGCGGAGGCGATGCGCAATCTGGGGCTGGACATGGAGGAGGTGCAGGAGCTGGAGAGCGATGCCGGTCTGGGCAACGGCGGCTTGGGGCGATTGGCAGCGTGCTTCCTGGATAGTTGTGCGACGCTGCAGCTGCCGGTGACGGGGTACGGCATACGCTACGAGTATGGCATGTTCCGTCAAAGGATCGACCATGGGCACCAGCTGGAGGAGCCCGACCACTGGCTGCGCAATGGCAATCCCTGGGAGATCGAGCGGCCGGAATACTCGGTCAGGGTCAAATTCGGGGGGCGCAGCGATTTCTATATGGACGCGGAAGGAGACACGCGTGCGCGCTGGATCGACACCCAGGATGTGCTGGCGGTGCCTTACGACATGCCGATACCCGGTTATGGCAACGGAACGGTGAATACCCTGCGCTTGTGGAAAGCGGCGGCGACCGAAGAGTTCGATCTGGATGAATTCAATGCCGGCAGCTACACCGAGGCCGTTGCTTCCAAGAACGCGGCTGAACATATCACCATGGTGCTGTACCCGAATGATGCCAGCGAAAACGGCAAGGAGTTGCGCTTGCGCCAGCAGTACTTCCTGGCGTCGGCAAGCCTGCAGGACGTGTTGCGACACTGGGTCCGCAAGCATGGCGACGATTTCTCGGGGTTTGCCGAGAAGAATTGCTTCCAACTGAACGATACCCATCCCACCTGTGCGGTACCGGAGTTGATGCGCTTGCTGATGGATGAGCATGGCTTGGGGTGGGACGAGGCCTGGAAGATCACGTCGGACACCATGGCCTATACCAACCATACTTTGCTGCCCGAGGCGCTGGAACGTTGGGCGGTGAGCATGTTCGGGCGCTTGCTTCCTCGCTTGCTTGATATCATCTGCGAGATCAACGCGCGTTTTACCCGGGAGGTGTCGATGCGATGGCCGGGCGACATTGAGCGCGAACGCCGCATGTCCATCATCGACGAGGCCGGGGGGGCGCCACAGATACGCATGGCTTACCTGGCCGTGGTGGCTTGCCACTCGGTGAATGGCGTGGCGGCGCTGCATTCGGAATTGTTGCAACTGCATCTGTTCCATGATTTCTTCGAGTTGTGGCCGCATAAATTCAACAACAAGACCAACGGCGTGACACCGCGCCGCTGGATAGCATCGAGCAACCCTTTGCTGAGCAGCCTGATCGACCGCAGCATCGGGGATTCGTGGCGCACCGACCTGACCAGGTTGGCGGCGTTGCGGGAGTTCGCCGATGACAAAAAATTCCGGACCGAGTGGTACAAGGTAAAACAAGCCAACAAGCAGCGTCTCGCAACGATGGTTGCATCCGATTGCGGAGTGGAATTCGATCCCGCCGCGATGTTCGATGTGCAGGTGAAGCGTATTCACGAATACAAGCGCCAACTGCTCAATGTATTGCATGTGATTCATCTTTATGACCGCATCAAGCGCGGCGAGATCGCAGGCTGGACGCCGCGTTGCGTGTTGATTGGCGGCAAGGCCGCGCCCGGTTACATCATGGCGAAGCGCATCATTCGGCTGGTGACGGCGGTGGCTGACGTCGTCAACCATGATCCCGCGACGAAGGGTTTGTTAAGGCTGGCCTTTCTACCCGACTATCGTGTTTCTGCGATGGAATTGATATGTCCGGCTGCAGATCTGTCCGAGCAGATTTCCACCGCAGGCAAGGAAGCGTCGGGAACGGGCAACATGAAATTCATGATGAACGGCGCGATCACCATAGGTACTTTGGACGGAGCCAACATCGAAATCCGCGAAGAAGCAGGGGCGGAGAATTTTTTCCTGTTCGGGCTGACTTCCGATCAGGTGGATGCGATGCGCGGACATTATGACCCTGCTGCGATCGTAGCCGGGGACGACGATCTGGCGCGTGTAATACACTTGCTGCAAAGTGGGCATTTCAGCCTGTTTGAATCAGGGGTATTCGATCCGGTTGTACAATCCATTCTGAGTCCGAACGACCCATGGCTGACTGCGGCAGATTTTCGCGGCTTTGTGGACGCACAACGGAAAGTCGCTGCCGCATACCGTGACCGGGAGCACTGGACGCGCATGAGCATCCTCAATACCGCCACCAGCGGCAAGTTCTCCAGCGACCGCACCATACAGGACTATAACCGCGATATCTGGCACCTGCCGCAGATACCGGCACATGTAGAATGAGTGGACGGGCGGGCCTTCCCGCCCTGTTTCATGTATTATTCCACCCTCGGTATTCGTTTTGTGTAGCCAGCCTAAATTCAAAGGAAGTGTCAGTATGTCAAATGTAGAGACCCTGAGTGGATTGCAACGCCGTTTGAA
>DAIDAJ010000056.1 GCA_027310665.1 Sideroxydans sp.
GCGGCGAAGAAATCCGAAGCGGAAGCAAAAAAACAAGCCGCTGCCGAAGTTGCCGCGTTGAAACAAGCTGAGACAGAAGCACGCAAACTGGCTGCACAACAGGTAGCAGCAGCAAAAAAAGCTGAAGCTGAAGCCAGGAGAGTGGCCGCAAGGCAGGCAGCCGAGGCCAAAAAAGCCGAAGCAGATGCAAGGAAGCAAGCAGCTGCGGAAGCCGCGGCACTGAAGAAAGCCCAGGCCGAGGCCAGGAAATCCGAGGCGGAAGCGAGGGCCAGGGCTGCAGCAGAAGCTGCTGCATTGAAGAAGGCTGAAGCCGAGGCGCGTAAGCTGGCTGCGCAACAAGCGGCTGCAGAGAAAAAAGTGGAAGCGGAAGCCAGAAAGCAGGCTGCGCTGGAAGCAGCCGCAATCAAGAAGGCTGAAGCCGAAGCCAAAAAAATCGCCGCACAAGAGGCCGCGGCAGCAAGAAAGCTGGCGGCGGAGCAAGCCAGGTTGGCCGCCCAGGAACTGGCCGCTGCCAGAAAAGCGGAAGTCGAAGCACGCAAGGCCGCAGCTGCACAGGCAAAGCAGATCGCACAAGAAGAAGCCGCGGCACGCAAGGCTGCGGCGGCACTGAAGAAAGCAGAGGCTGCAGCCAGGAAGGCCGCAATGGCGCCGCCCGAGCCAGTCTGGCCTTTTCCCGACGATGAAACCCAAGAGGCAAGTTCGGTTTAGCGATACCGGGCTTTAACCAGTCCGAACCCACTGATTCACGACAGGCCACCGCTGCAAGCGGTATGGGGTAGCCTGTAACGGCTGGCTGCGCGGGCTCCTGCGCAGTCGAGTGCGGTCAAGAAATACTTCTGCGCGACAATCCCGTATTCAAACTCCCCGGCATGAACGGTGATCATCAATCCGCCGTGCTTCCACGTTGGCAACACTTCGGAGCGATCGCTACGACCCCTTGAAGATGCCCGTATTCACTGGGCTACAGTTCTTTTTTTTACATCAAGTCGGATCGGGTGCCGGGCGCGACAGAGACGAGGATATAGCGGTTCATACTTATAGAAAATGGCAGTTTTTGCTGCTAGATTGAATATCGAGACTGCAAGAAAAATGAAGCTATAGCGCAGTTCTCGCAAAGACGCGTCGATTCTTTATGCACTATTGCAGGGGGCAATCATGGAATATTCCACCTTACCAACTCCCGGTCACCAATTCCGCATCGCTTCGCTGGTATTCCTTGTTCTGATAGTCTCCGCCTGTGGAGGCGGGGGTGGCGGTTCGACCGCGATTTCTGCCCCTAGCGTTAGCGGAAACAATTTTGCTCCTGCAACCGGCCCAGGCGACACGATGGGCTATGTTCCATACAGCGCCGGAAACAAGTGGTTCTACAACGCAACGACCAACGATCCAACGGCACCGGCATCCTCCAGTTTTATCGCCTCCTTTATCAATGGCACGAAATCCGTACTCGGGGTGACGGCTACCGCTCTTACCCAGCAGGATACATCGACGCCGGGCGCATCCCTCGACAGCTACTACTATTTGAGCCTGGGCGGCCTGAGCTACGTCGGCAATAACGACACAACCGACTTGATCACTCCCCAGATCGTACCGTATGCGCAATTGCTGTTTCCGGTCCAGACCGGAAGGGTTTCCTCGGTCACGGGTACGAATCTCCCATTTGGATATGACGGCATCGGGAATCCCATCACGCTGAATATCACCCAGACCATCGATAACGTGGCAATCGAGGCGGTCAGTGTATCTGCGGGCAGCTTTTCGAACGCGATGAAGCAGGTGTCCACCATAAGCGGCACTGCTCGTGACGCTGCGCTTGGCCAGTCCATCGCCATCTCGGGAACGGCAACCGACTGGCTGGTCCCCGGCGTCGGCCTGGTCAAGCAAACCAGTTCGACGACGGTCGGTACCACGAGGATAGACACGTCTCAGGAAATGCGCGGTTACACCGTGAACGGCGTATTCCATGGGCTCGGGCTGCCGCTCCCGCTTGCAAGCGGATTGGCCGCGGGAGACTCGAATCTGCAAAGCCCCGGTGCTCCCGGGGTGGCCAGCGACGGTAGCAACTTTCTTGTCGTGAGCGGCACTGTGGCAAACGGCACTTCGACTGCGGGACCGATACTCGCCCGAATAATGGATGGACAGGGCGCGCTGCTTCAGGCCATCACGCTGACACCGGGGGCAACGCCGATGACGGCCTTCGATGGCACGAATTACTGGGTCGCCTTTTCAAATGATTCCGTGGCGGGTGCCGGTTGTCATGCTCAACGCGTTAGCACCAGCGGAGCCGTTCTGGATTCCTCGCCTCTCGTGGTATCCGCGACCTCGTTTTGCGGCTCGCAGCAGCGTATGGCCTTTGGTGGCAGCAACGGCCTGATCGTTTATTCGCACTACAACATGAGCACATCCCGCCACGACCTGTATGGGGCCTTGCTCAATCCCAACGGTACGGTTGGTACTGAGTTTCCGATCATAGCCGATACCAGCGATCATCTCTTCCCGGTGGTCGCGTTTGGCGGCACCAATTACATCGTGGTGTGGGAACAGGGGTCTGCCACGACCCCGGCTGCGAATCCTCTCTATGCGGCCAGAATCAGCCCGACGGGTATGATCGTCGACGTTCCGGCCCTTCCGGTTTCCACCAATGCGACAGGCCAATATAGTGCGAGCGTTGCTTTCGATGGCAGCAATTACCTGATCGGCTGGCTGGACCTGCGGGCACAGACAGGGACCAGCCATGCAGATCTGTATGCGAACCGAATGTCCCCAAGCGGCGCCCTGCTGGATGGGGCAGCGACAGGCGGAGGCTTCCTGATCAGCTCGGGGGCGACACAGCAGCTGTATTCCCCGAATGTCGCATATAACGGGGCGGAATTCTTTGTATCGTGGGGCTCGCTGGACTATGGCAACCAGGGCGGGCTGGGCATTCAGGCTGCCCGGGTCAGCACGACGGGTACGTTGACCAGTGGCAGCAATATCCAGGTAAGCAGTCTGCCGTCAATCGCCACGGTCTCGCGTTATGTGTACCCCACTTTCGCAAAGAGCGGCACGTCGGCCTTGCTGGTGTGGCTGGATAACACCGAAGTTTCCGGATCCCAAAAAGGGCTTGCAGGCTTATCCATGGCGCCGTTTTGATCTCAACACCTCAATCCAATATGCGTTATATATATGTAACGATCATAGGCATGCCTTTGTCCCGAAGGCACATGTTTTGCGGACTGTCTGGCCCGAAATCGAGGCGAGTTATACCCATTGGCACAAAGGTCTTATGGATGGAAAGAGCCAGCTTGTCATGACCTGCGGAATAACGTTTGGATGTTTCGAAATCAGGAACAGGAAAAACTGACCTTTGGCATCGGTTACCAGGAACCCGCATTTACCCGTTTCAACAACTTCAGCAGGGCCTGGGTATCAACGATGAAATTATCCTTCTAGCGCCTCGATGCGAACCAGCATTGCCGCGGATTCAGGAATAGTCGATGTCCTGCTCGCTGCCCGCATAATGGTCCTGCAGTTCGGTCAGCACGGTCTTGATCCTGGTCTTGCCAAATATCTTCCTGACGATGGTGCCCCTGAGTTCTTCCATGCGCTCACGCAAAATGGGCTGAAACTCGGGCGGAATTTTTTTCAGGAAATCGTTCCAGCTTGCCTCGACATCGGGCCGTGTTTCGCGGATATGCTCGACCAGGTTCTCGATCCCTCTTTGCCCGGTTCGCGCGACGATGCGGCCATCGCCGGAGGCCGCGAAGATAGCGGCAAGAGAGATCACGGCATTGGCATCCAGTTCGGGATCTTTTACGGGGCCGGAGAAGTTATGCTTGCGCAGCCATAGGGCACAATCGATCAGTCTCTGGTTGCGCCTCCGATCCAGCAATTCATTTTGATAGACAGCATCCCCGTTCCATGTCGAAACGGGGTCGGCACTGCATATCTCCAGGAATATCGCCTTGAGGTTGCGCTGCTGGATGAATGCATCTTTGTCAAAATCAGAAATAAAGGCCGCATAGGGCAGGGCGGACAGTTCCTTGATGTGCCGGAATCCCATCTGGAACACGTATTCGGCGCCGTTCTGCAGCAGAAACGAAAGCTTGGCTTCATTGCTATCGGCAATACCGGCCTGACTGATACCCAGCGAGATGCATCCGACCGTCAGGTGGAACGCTTCGAGCATGCCATCCGCGGTTCTGTCATTCGTGAATTTCTTCGCGACCAGAACGGTGATTCCGCAGAGTTCGCGAAAAAGCGTGTCGGCCGCATCCCGGTTGCCTGTGCGCAGCGCGAGCGCCTCCAGCGCCTGTACTAATTGGGGTGGGCGGGCGGTGAAACTGGTGATATTCATTTAGGAGAAAATATCCTCACCCAGGCTCGGCCGTCCACCAGCCTTTGGCGTGCTGGCCGCCTTGCTGGGCACTTGCCTGCGTAGGCGCAGCAACAGTTCCTTGGTCGTCCGGCCTATCGCATATTCATGTTCGCGATCTTCGTCTTCCGCCTCGTCGTTGTCGTCGCCGTCCTCTTCGTCAGACCCCGCGTGCAATTCGTTCTCACCGGGGATCCAGTCGGGAAATATCTCGAACAGCACCCGGTCCCAGGCTTCTTCATTGGTCCTGGCAATCTCCAGCGCGAGCGGGATCACGTCGTGATCCGAAGTCGTCTGGCCGCTTCTATGGGCGCCGAGATTGTGAATGTCATTCGCGATCTCGATGATCTCCTCGGCCGCCGTCGAAAAAAGCACGGCAAACGCCGTTGTCCCCCAGTCGGTCGCGAGCGCTTCGTTGAGCAACTCCGCGCGGCGCTCCTCATCGTCGCTTGCATAAATTACGCCATGAATGTGCGCGAACAGCGATTCGGCCAAGACTTCCGGTTCGTCCTCGATCCAGTCTTCGTCCCAGGTGGCGGCGAAGTAAGCCAGACTCTCGGCCCAGGCTTTGGGCGGGATAAGCAACGTGGCCAGCGACATCTTGCCGCCATCGAAAGCGGACAAGTGCAACGACGCGACATGCGGCTCCAGCGTGTTCAACACCTCGACCACTGCGAGATCGCCGAATTTTTCGGCGGTCACGCTGATGGCTTCTTCCGCATGTTTGGTCGAACCTGCCAGGACCAGCTCGGTGACTTGTTGCCGGATCGCGGGAAGATTGGATTTGTCAGACATTTTCGTCTCCGCGCGAATCGAACAGATGTTCTATATCTTCACCGTGCGAGATCTGATCCTCGTCATCCTCGACATTGTTTTCCTTGTCTTCCTCCTGCTGCAGCGCTTCGAGAGAATGGTCTTCGTCCGTCCAGCGCTTGGGATTCTTGTACAGGAAAGCCGTAATGATGGCCTTGCGCGCCAATTCCGGATTGGCCGTAAACACGGTGGACAAGGCATTGCCCGATTCGACATTGCTGCATGACACCATCTTCAATACTTTTGCGGCATCGCCCTTGTCATATTGGCTGCCTTCTGCCAGGAGACCCGGGGCATCATCAAATACCAGATGATTGGCCAATGCGAAGCTCAACAGGTTCACATCGTCGATTTCCGTGCCTTTGGCAAACTCGCCGATCAAGGAATCGATGACCCGGTCATAGTTCCTCCTGTCGGGCGGCTCGCCCAGGGTATCTTCGATCTGGGCAGCGAGTTCGCGCGATTGGTAAATGAATTCCGGATGGATGCTTTTCATAAAATTACTCTTCAAATAGATGATTGGTCATTGCGCGGAAGCTCGATTCCGCAGCGGCTGAACAGAGAACCCCACAAACTTTGCGCCTCATTCTCGGGATCGATGATGATGCGATTGTTCAGGCTGTAGTTATATTCCGCCCGCTTTTGCGGGTCGGAAAGCAGCTCGTACGCCTTCTTGATGGCATTGAACCGAACCTCGGCGCTGGAGTGGGGATTCCGGTCCGGGTGATGGCGCATGGCAAGTGCGCGATATGCCTTCTTGATGTCTTCGGTCGATGCGGTCGGCGAGACGCCGAGAATATTGTATGGATTTTCCAATGAAGCCTCCTGCAAGGCGCGCGATTTTACCAATTTACCGTCGCTTACGTGCAGTTATCCCTCATCCCTCCAATAATACCGGGGTTGAATTGACAACAGAACGAACGTTCTGTATCGTGCAATTGAGAATATTTCCCCCAAGAGCACATCGTCAAAGCGACACCCTGAACAATGAACCTCGAAGTTGAAAACGCCCCCATCGCCGAGGCAGGAAGCTATCTTTCGCGCCTCAACACCGCACAGCGCATTGCCGTAGAACACGGTACGGGGGGTGCTGCGGATGAACCGCTGCTGGTGATCGCCGGGGCAGGTTCAGGCAAGACCAATACCCTTGCACACCGTGTCGCCCATGTCATCGCGCAGGGCGCCAATCCCGGGGCCATCCTGCTGCTGACCTTCTCGCGCCGCGCGGCGGATGAAATGGCGCGCCGCGTCGAACGCATCGTGCGCCAACTGGCGGCTGACCGTCCGCGCCTGGCCGGTGCCAAGCTCCACTGGACCGGAACCTTCCACAGCGTCGGCGCGCGCCTGTTGCGTGAATATGCCGGCAGGATAGGACTGGACCCGGGTTTCACCATCCACGACCGCGGCGATTCGGCCGACCTCATGAACCTGGTGCGGCACGAGCTGGGCGCTTCCTGCAAGGCCAAGCGCTTCCCGCTCAAGAACACCTGCCTCTCGATCTACTCGGCTACGGTTAACACCCTGTTGCCGCTGGAAGAAGTGCTGCAGCGCCGCTTTCCGTGGTGTACCGAATGGCAGGACGAACTCAAGCAACTGTTCCTCGCCTATGTGGAGGCCAAACAGAAACAGCATGTGCTCGACTACGACGACCTGCTGCTGTACTGGGCGCAGATGGTGGCCGAACCAACACTCGCGGCAGAGATCGGCGCGCGCTTCGACCATATCCTGGTGGACGAATACCAGGACACCAACGCGCTGCAGGCCAGCATCCTGCTCGCGCTCAAGCCGCAGGGTCGCGGGCTCACGGTCGTCGGCGACGATGCGCAGTCGATCTACGCCTTCCGCGGTGCGACCGTGCGCAACATCCTCGATTTCCCCGCGCACTTCGATCCGCCCGCAAAGATTGTCACGCTGGAACAGAACTACCGCTCCACTCAGCCCATCCTCGCAGCGGCAAACGGCGTGATCGGGCTGGCTGCAGAGCAATACAGCAAGGAGCTGTGGAGCAACAAGACCTCGGGCGAACGCCCGCAGCTCGTTACGGTGCGCGACGAGACAGACCAGGCCGGCTTCGTGGTGGAGCAGGTGCTGGAACGGCGCGAGATGGGCATCCGGCTCAAGTCGCAGGCAGTATTGTTCCGCGCGTCGCATCACAGCGCGACACTCGAGATCGAACTCGTGCGGCGCAACATCCCATTCGTGAAATTCGGGGGATTGAAATTCCTGGAATCGGCGCACATCAAGGACGTGCTCTCTGTGCTGCGCTGGATCGAGAATCCGCGCGACCGCGTGGCCGGGTTCCGCGTGATGCAGCTGATTCCCGGTATCGGCCCCAAAACCTCGGCACAGGTGCTCGATAGCATCGCCCTGTCGCAGGATGTGATGCTGGGATTGCAGGAATCCAGAGTGCCATCCAGCGCGGCAGAAGGCTGGCAGGGCTTTCTTGAAATGGTTGACAGTCTGCATCAGCGTGCCGTGCCGTGGCCGTCCGAATTTGAAACGATCAGTACTTGGTATCAAGGCCATCTGGAGCGCCTGTATGAAGATGCACAGGTGCGCCAGATCGACATCGAACAACTGACCAAGATCGCCGCCACCTATCCCTCGCGCCAGCGCTTCCTCACCGAACTCACGCTGGACCCACCCGATGCCACCAGCGACGAATCGGGTGCGCCGCTGCGCGACGAAGACTACCTCATCCTCTCCACCATCCATTCGGCGAAAGGGCAGGAGTGGTCATCGGTCACGCTGCTGAATGCAGTCGACGGCTGTCTGCCCTCGGACTTGGCCACCGGAAACGAGAACGAGATCGAGGAAGAACGGCGGCTGCTCTATGTCGCCATGACCCGCGCCAAGGAGCACCTTCAGATCGTGGTGCCGCAGCGTTTCTTCGTCACGCAGCAATCGCAGTTTGGCGATCGCCATGTCTATGCCGGGCGTTCCCGTTTCATTCCGGCCAGCATCCTCGATCTGTTCGAGAAGAGAACCTGGCCGGTGGTTGAGGCTGCGCCGGTGCAGGCGGCAGGACGTTCGCGCGAAGAGGTGGTCGATCTGTTGGCGAAGATGAAGGCGATGTGGAAGTAGCGGCTATGAATCTATTAGACCTGAGCGCCGTTCAATCCTTCGACAAGCTGGTGGAACTACTAGCCATCCGATTAGGTTGTCACAAGACGCCAACCAAGTCGTTGGTTATGTCGAAGGGTGAACTAATGCAACGCGCTGACTTAAAGAAATGAACGCCTCTCTGGACCTGGTACTGCAGCACCCCGGCATCTGGCGCGGCGACCAGCTCGCGCAGACGGAAGAGGACACGCTGCCGACCGGCTTTGCCGAACTGGATGAACAGTTGCCCGGCGGAGGCTGGGCGCGCGGTGCGCTGACTGAGATCCTGCTGGAGCGCGAAGGCATAGGCGAACTGCGCCTGCTGCTCCCGGCACTCGCACGTGTATCGACACAAAGCGAATGGCAAGTCTGGGTCGCTCCGCCGCACATACCTTATGCACCGGCGCTTAGCATCGCCGGGATCAATCTGAAGCAACTGCTGATAGCTAAGCCGCAATCGCCTGCCGATGCCTGGTGGACGGCCGAACAGGCGTTGCGCTCCGGTGCATGCAGTGCCGTGCTGGCCTGGCTGAGCACACCAGATGAGAAACGCATGCGCCGCCTGCAACTCGGCGCGGAAACGGGAAAAGCCTGGGGCGTACTGTTCCGCTCCGCGAGAGCCGCACAGGAACGCTCCACTGCTTCGCTGCGCCTGCGTCTGGAAGCAACCGCGAACGGCTTGGCAGTGCACATTCTCAAACGCCGCGGCGGGCAGGTGAGCAAGCCCGTCATGTTGAATCTGCAGCAAACCAGTGGCGCGCGCCGCACACGCACCTTTGCGCCGTCGTTATCTGTTGTGCCGTCGCTCCGCGCAGTTTCCCGAAACTGACCCGCACCCCACCGCTGTGAGCAACCCTCATGTTTTGGCTAGCCATACATTTCCCCGCGCTCCCTCTGGAAATCTACTCCAGAGGCGGCGCTGCACCCGAACCTCTCGCCGTCATTGAAAAGCAGGGCAACCGATCGAGCGTCAAAGTGTGCAACGAGGCCGCCAGCGAACGCGGAGTGCGGGCAGGCATGCACGGTGCTGCCGCCCAAGTCTTGGTGACCAACCTCGTCGTGCGTGTGCGCGATCTGGCGGCGGAGCAGGAATCGCTGGAAGGCCTTGCCGCCTGGGCCGGAAGCTTCACACCTGCCGTGAGCCTGCAGCCACCGGATGGTTTGCTGATAGAAATTGGCAGTTGCCTGCGCTTGCATCGCGGCTTCAAGAACCTGATCGCGCAGATGCGCAGCGGACTCAACGAAATGGGTTACGGCGCCTGCCTTGCCTGCGCACCAACGCCGTACGCTGCATGGTTGCTGGCACTGGCCGGAAAGGAAGTCGCGATCCGCGATCCGGCCAAACTCGAAAAGTTTCTTGGCGCATTGCCGGTAAAGTGGCTGGCTCAACCGCAAGATACGTTGGACAGTCTGGAAATGCTCGGTGCGCACACCTTGGGCGACTGCCTGCACTTCCCGCGTGCCGGCATGGCTCGCCGTTTTGGCCAGAGTCTGCTGGACGAAGTGGACCGGGCACTGGGCCGCTTGCCCGAAGCGCGCGAATTCTTCGTGCCGCCGCCCAGTTTTTCGCGCCACCTGGAATTGCCCTCGCAAGTACACGAAGCCGAAGCACTGCTGTTCGCCTCGCGCCGCCTGCTGCTGGAACTGGAGGGCTATCTCAATTTGCGCCAGGCAGGCGTGCAGCAATTCGAACTCATCTGCCGCCATGAAGACGTGCCGGATACCGTATTGAAAGTGGGCTTCGCCCAGCCGACGCGTGCCTTGGAACGCATGCTGCTCCTGCTGCGCGAAACGCTGGGCCGCACGCGACTGTGCGCTCCCGTTCACACCATCACGCTGCACTCCAGCCTCATTCAGACCATCGAGTTATCCAACCTGGACCTGTTCCAGGACAGTACCGAGACAGGCGATGGCAACCTGCTGCTGGAGCGCCTGCGCATCCGTCTGGGAAAAGAAGGGGTGTTCAGCATCGCTCCCGCTGCAGATCACCGGCCGGAGCTGGCCTGGCGGCAATGCGGAACGGAGGATGAAAGCATACCGGCAGGCAAGCAGCAACGCCCGCTATGGCTGCTGCCCAAGCCCATGCCCTGCCACAAAGATAGGCTGGAGCTGCAGTCCGGCCCGGAGCGCATCGAGAGCGGCTGGTGGGACGGCATGGATGTGGCGCGCGACTATTACGTGGCGCAGGGGCGTAATGGATCGCGGCTGTGGGTGTTTCGAGATCACAGCAGTGGGGGGTGGTTCGTGCATGGGCTGTTTGCCTGAGGCTTTGTGATGAGTGCCTACGCCGAACTCCACTGCCTCTCCAACTTCACCTTCCGGCGTGGAGCATCCCATGCTGAAGAGCTGGTAGAGCGCGCCCACGAGCTGGGCTACACCGCACTCGCCATCACCGACGAATGCTCTCTCGCCGGTGTGGTACGTGCCCATATGGCAGCGAAGAAATGCGGCTTGAAGCTGATCGTCGGCAGCGAGATCCGTTTTGCCGATGGCCCCAGCATCGTGTTGCTGGCAACAAACCGTACCGGTTACGGCAACCTGTCTGAACTCATCACTCTGGGGCGTCGCAGCGCCATCAAAGGCAGTTACAGCCTTGCACTCAGCGATATCCGGAATGGCCTGCCCGGCTGCCTCGCGCTGCTGTTGCCGGACCCGCTGCCTACGCTGGAACAGGCACAACAAGTTGCAGCCGCTTTTCCCGATAGTTCATGGCTCGCAGTGGAACTGTTCCGTGCTGCCGATGATGCAGAACGCCTATCCAGATTAACCAAGCTCGGAGCCGCCGCCGGTCTGCCTCCGGTTGCAACAGGCGATGTACATATGCATGTCGCTTCGCGCCGTGCCTTGCAGGACACACTCACCGCGATTCGTGTTGGCGTACCAGTCTTCGAAGCCGGGACCGCGCTGTACCCGAACGGCGAGCGCCACCTGCGCGAACTGGCCGACCTTGCGCGAATCTATCCGCCTGAATTGCTGGCACAGACGCTGATCGTCGCCGAGCGCTGCCAATTCTCTCTCGACGAGTTGCGCTACGAATATCCCGAAGAACTGGTGCCGAAAGATCAAACGGCCATCTCCTGGTTGCGCCAACTCACCGAAGAAGGTCTCGCACTGCGCTTCCCCGACGGCGTACCCGACAAGGCGCGCTCGCTGGTGGAATACGAACTGGCGCTCATCGAGGAACTCAAGTACGAGCCGTACTTCCTCACCGTGCACGATATTGTGCGCTTCGCCCGCAGCCGCAACATCTTGTGTCAGGGCCGCGGCTCGGCGGCCAACTCGGCGGTGTGTTATGCGCTGCATATCACCGAAGTGAACCCGGCCTGCATGGAAATGCTGTTCGAGCGTTTCATTTCCAAAGAGCGCAACGAACCGCCGGACATCGACGTGGATTTCGAACACGAACGGCGCGAGGAGGTGATCCAGTATCTCTATGCGAAATACGGCCGGGAGCGTGCGGCACTGGCCGCCACCGTCATCACCTACCGCCCCAAGAGCGCGATGCGCGACATAGGCAAGGCGCTGGGTTTCGACCTGGAGCAGGTGGATCGACTGTCCAAATCGCTGGCGTGGTGGGACGGCCGCCAGGTGCTGCCGCAGCGCCTTGAGGAAGCCGGCTTCGATCCCGCCAACCAGAAGGTACGCCTGCTGATGCAACTGCTCGACGAGCTGATCGGCTTCCCGCGCCACCTTTCGCAGCACGTGGGCGGCTTCGTCATTGCGCGCGGCAAACTCTCGCAACTGGTCCCCATCGAGAATGCCGCAATGGCGGAGCGCACCATCATCCAGTGGGACAAGGACGATCTCGATGCGCTGGGGCTGCTCAAGGTAGATGTGCTGGCACTGGGCATGCTCTCTGCCATCCGCCGTGCGCTGGATGAAGTGAGCAGGTTGCGCGGCCGGACGATCACGATGGCGGATATCCCGCGCGAAGATCCCGCCGTGTACGAGATGATCGGCCACGCCGATACGGTGGGCGTGTTCCAGATCGAATCGCGTGCGCAGATGTCGATGCTGCCGCGCATGCGGCCGCGCAATTTCTACGACCTGGTGATCGAGGTGGCCATCGTGCGCCCTGGTCCGATACAGGGCGGCATGGTGCATCCCTATCTGCGCCGCCGCGAAGGTTCGGAGCCGGTGACCTATCCGAGCGAGGAGGTGAGGGATGTGCTGCAACGCACGCTGGGCGTGCCCATCTTCCAGGAGCAGGTGATGCGGCTGACCGTGGTGGCGGCCGGGTTCTCGCCGGGTGAGGCGGATGAAGTGCGGCGCTCGATGGCCGCGTGGAAGCGCAAGGGCGGACTGGAGCATCTCGAACAGCGACTGATCGATGGCATGAGCGAGCGCGGCTACCAGCAGGAATTCGCTTTGCAGATATTCCAGCAGATCCTGGGTTTCGGCGAATACGGTTTCCCGGAATCGCATGCCGCAAGTTTTGCGTTGCTGGTCTATATCTCAGCCTGGCTCAAGTGCCATGAACCGGCGGCGTTCACCTGTGCACTACTGAACAGCCAGCCCATGGGTTTCTACGCGCCGACCCAGCTCGTGCAGGACGCGCGCCGTCATGGTGTGGAAGTACTGCCCGCGGACGTGACCGAAAGCGAGTGGGATTGCACCCTGACTACATTCCCCTCTCCCCAGCCATCGCCCATTCGGGGAGAGGGGCGAATCTCCCAACCTGCACTGCGTCTTGGCCTGCGCATGGTGAACGGCCTTTCTCTGGAAGGTGCCGCACGTCTCACAGAAGCGCGCTCGCAAAAGCCATTCGACAGCGTAGAAGACCTGGCCCGGCGAGCCGGGCTGGAAAACCGCGACCTCAAATGCCTGGCCGCTGCAGGCTCGTTGAGCACATTGGCAGGGCACCGCAGGCAAGCCTACTGGGACGTGGCAGGCATCGAGCAGCTTACGCCGCTTGCATTAACCACCGTCGAGGAAATGCAGCCGCAACTGCTGCCGCTGACCGAAGGCCAGAACCTGGTCGCCGATTACGACAGCCTGGGGCTCACTTTGGGCAGGCATCCGCTGGCACTGCTGCGCGATACGCTGCGCGCGCAACGATTGGTCACCGCTGCGGAATTGCGCACATTTCCGCACGGCAGGATCACACGCGCAGCCGGTCTGGTGATCGGCCGTCAGCGCCCCGGCACCGCGAGCGGAGTGACCTTCGTCACGCTGGAAGACGAGACTGGGCCCATCAATGTGGTGGTGTGGCGCGACCTCGCCGACAAGCAGCGGAGCGAACTGTTGGGATCGCGGCTGCTTGCGGTGTATGGCTTGCTGGAACGGCAGGGCGAAGTGACGCACCTCATTGCGGGGCACCTGAAGGATTTGACGCCATTGCTCGGCGATCTGGTCACGCAGTCGCGGGACTTTCACTAAGGCCCGCCACTACTGATTCACAGGTCACACCTTTTCTTCAAAGGTATGCTTGTCCGAGATGAATGCCACGGTCACGCAGCCGGGCCCGGTATGCACACCGCCGGTCATGCTCATCGGTGCGACATGGATCGCCACGCCGGCCGATTCCGCCTCTGCCTGCAATCGCTGGAATCCTGGCATCTTCTGCACTGCGACCGGATCTCCGCCGTAGCCGATACATATCGCCGGTGCCGCCAGGCCCGCCCATACCGCAAGCGTGACGTTGGCAAACATGGTTTCGACTGCCGCATCGAAGTGCCGCAATTTGGCGACCGGTCCGGTTTCATCCATGTGACCGAGCAGGATCGGTTTGATATCGAGCATCGATCCCAGCATGAAACTCGCCCAGTTGATGCTCTTGTCGCCGCGCTTGGAGGCTCGCTTGTAGATATGTTGCAGACCGGGCGGCACCATGTAGCAGTATGTATGCGGCACGAGCTCGCGGATGCGCGAATCGATCACCGACGGCGCAGCGCCGGCCTTGATCATGCGCATTACCTCCGCGGCGAGCACCGCCGTACCGGTGAAAATGTTGCAGCTGTTGATGACCGCCAGCGAAAAGTGACTGTCGATACCGGCATCCTGGCGCACTTTCTTGTACTTGCCGAGAATACCGATCGAAGCCTTCATCGCGTTTTCGTAGATGTCGCTGCGCGACCGCGTCACCGTGAGGCAGAACACGTGGTCATAGTTGCGCACCAGTTTGTCCAGGAACAGGTTCTCGATCTGCTCGCTTGAATAGGGGATCGACTCGACCTCGAAATCGGCCTTTTGCTCCATCTGTGCAGAGTGGAACGCAATCGTCTGATTCTTGTTGCGGTGATCCTCGAAGGTCTGGTCACCGATCCTGAGCGTGGTCGGCATCAGTTCGATGCCGTCTTCATTGAAAAAGGAGTGCGGCAAATCACAGCTTGAGTCAACCACCAATCCGATTCTCATTCCTTATCTCCTTCTGTTGTCGGCATCGTGAACCCTGTTTTTGTGTATTGCAGCGCAAAGATTACACAGACTCGAAATTTGTGCCAGAGGAGAAAATGATGGATAGCCGATGCATGTTATTTTGTGTTGCCATATCAAAATGTTGCCGTACGGCCTGATGTACCGGCGCGAAAGGGATCACCTCGCCTGAGGCGTTTGCGGGAGCGAGGGGGTGACAATCTTCTATCCGTTGTGCATCGCGCTGATACCCAAGCTTGTCCGTGAAATGGTCGCCGCCAGAAGATGCCCGTCTTTACTGGCTTTCGGGCCAGCGCCACGCGCCAGTCATCGTGACAATCCGGCTCTGTGCGATTCAAAGGTCTATATCTTTTGGCATATATGCGAATATGGTTTTTGCTGCTAGTCTTCGGCGCGCTTCACGTCAGGCGATGCGAACGGGGGGAGCAAGCGGAAGATTATTTCGAACTTGGTCCTCTTGAATTCAGGATTGAATATTTTCACTAAATGGAGAAAACGATGCGGAGATTTGCTTGGGTTGGTGTCCTGTTCCTGGTTGGTTGCGCCAACATGACACCCATGGCAGTTAATAAAGAAACCAAAAACGTGGACGTGAATTCAAAGTCGGTCGTGTTGATGACACTCGACCTTGCAAGACCCGAATCCAGCCGGTTCATCCCCCATCCTGTATCGGTTACTTTCACCAGGAAAGATGGCCAGGGCAAGATGGAAAGACAGACATTCAAAGTGGATGACGATGCCGGCTCGACCGACTCAAAGCTCGATAACAAGTTCCTGTTAAGGTTTGCCCTGGAACCCGGCCAGTATGAAATGTCGACTGTATTTGGAATGGCCAATGCATTTCCCATCATCGCCTCATTTCAGGTGCCGCTGCTGATGCCGATCAATGTATCGCCCAAGTCTGTGACTTATGTCGGGCGCGTGAACGCACTAATGCGGCCGCGAGTGGGCAACGAATTCAGGGCCGGCCCGGTGATCCCTTTGATTGACCAATCTGTGGCCGGCATATCCGGAGGTACATTCGATATCACCGTAGTCGATGCGTCGAAAGAGGACATACCCGAATTCAAATCCACCTTCCCATCGCTGGAGACTACAGATATTCGAACAGAGTTGTTGCCGGCCTTCGACAGGAGCAAGGTTCAAAAGTGGTGGGAGAGTGATGGCAAAACCACAGACGCCGGCGATTCGAACAACATAAAACAAGCGCAGAAATAATCCGGTCAAGCCCTGGGTGAAGTGCCGGGTTTCCCGGGCGTAGGCCGATACCGGGAAAACCCGGCTCCGGCAAGCGATGCGGGATTGCAGCAGATGGGTGAAATAGCATTTCCAGATTGCCCGCTCTGATTTTGTTTTTCGAGCACAACCCCATCGACGTTATGGCATAGAGCGCCCTGCAAAGCAGGGCGTTTTATTTTCGTAATGAATTTCTGATAAAGTCCGCGGCCTTGTAAATCTGGACTGAAATATGCACGGAACTACAGTGAGCGTTGAAAAGATACTCGGCAGCATCCAGCTGCCGGCCTGTCCGGCGATCATGCTGGACATCATGTCGGAAGCGCGCAAGGAAGAACCCGATTTCAATCACATCTCCAGGCTGGTCGGCAACGATGCCGGGCTCTCAGCAGCCGTGCTGAAGCTGGCCAATTCCCCCGCCTTCCGGCGCAACAGCAGCATCAGCTCCATCCCCCAAGCGGTCTCGGTGCTTGGTTTGAAGAAAGCCATGTTGGCGGTGAACACGCTGTACCTGCGCAGCAGCGTCAGCATGACGGACTCCGCCGCCAAGGCGTTACTGGAAAAGTTCTGGGACAAATCCAGCTGCACCGCAGAGGCGGCCTCGATGCTGGCGAAGATGCTGCCCGGCATCTCGGTCGAGGACGCCTACACCATTGCCTTGTTCCACGACAGCGGAATCCCGGTTTTGATGCAGCGCTTTCCCGAGCACGCGTTCGACGACACTTTGCACGAAAGCGATTGGGAAGACAGCCACCGCGAAGAAGAAATCAGGCTCGGTACCAACCATGCGATCGTGGGGAACATGCTGGCCCGGAACTGGGGACTGCCTGCGCACATCTGCCAGACCATCCTGCATCATCACGACTTGAGCATCTTCTCTGATCTTTCGTACCAAGTCTCGACCGCGGTACGCAATCTCATCGCGGTGTTGATCCTGGCCGAACACATGGCCGACGTCTTCATGGGATTTGAAAAAGAAAGTGCCTTGGGCCAATTGCCTGTCCACGCCCATGCCTTGAGCCACATCGGCATGGAGCCTGCCGAGTTCCACGAGGCGGCATTGGATATACTGGGCGAGATGCGGCAATTCCGGCGCTAGGGAAACGCAGACCAAGTCCGCCGTTCGCCCCGATAACCAGCGACTTGCTGGCTCTGCCGCCTAGCCGGATGGCTAATGGTTTCACCAGCTTGTCGAAGGAACTGAGTGTTAATCATCCTCCATTCACGACTCTACAGGTTGTGTAGTGTGCGGTCTGGACGAACGTTCCCTTACAGCGACGGCCTACCCCTTGCGGGTGTACCACGAATGGATGAGTCGTACTGTCTTCAGGCCTGCCGGTTGCCTGAAAGTGATCGCTTTACCTTACTGAATCAGCCCCATATACAAGAACACGGCATAGCCACCGATCAGGCCGTAGCCCACAGGACGCGGCACGCGTCCGAGAATGGCGATGGACAGGAAGTTAACTACACCGGCCCCCAGGATGATGTAGGTCCCCATCTGGAAGAAAGCGGGGACCTGGATGGGATTGAACACCGCAAACAGTCCGATACACATCGGGATGCAGATATGCCCGTCCCCGACCTGCGAGGTCAGTACGATGTCCTGCCTGCCGGTCCGCGTGTAATACAGCGCGAGGAACGCATTGGGCACCACCATCAGCAGGCCGCTGAACCAGCCCAGCTTGGCAAAACTGAAATACGGGTTGTGTGTCGTCGAGACCCAGGTCACGAGATGATCGACCGAGTAATAGACGCCATAGGCACTGATCCCAAGCAGCGCCAGATCGATCATGATCGTCCAGTGGAACGCCTTGTTCTTCCTGATATTGTCCTTGAGCACTTCGAATACGTGCAGTATCTGCCAGAACAGGAACAGCCCCACCAGCACCAGACCGTCATAAAAATCCAGCGTCCCATCCTTCGCCAGGGCCCAGAGCGTGCCGGTGAACAGGAACAATGCGATCAGGGTGAACAGCAGGTTCAGCTTGTTGATGCGATGGAATTCAGAGTGCTTCGTTGCTTTTTGTTTTGAGCCACCGCTTTTTTTCACGACGGCGGCCGAGCCGAAGATCGCAGCCAGCCCGAGGATCAGCGTCAGGTTGGTGGCATTGTTGACCAGGCAGTTCTCGATGACCAAGCCGCCATTGGCCGCAGAGCTGCTCATCACATAGGCGAAGATCAGATTCGCGAACCCGGAACAGTAAGGCATGATCAGCGTGCCGAGCACGGTGCCTTCAAAGCCCTTGCTTTCCATGGCGTGCAGGCGCCAGATCATCACAAAACTCGCCACCACAAACAGGGCAAGCAGCATCAACGGGTTGGCAAGATAGCCCTGGATATTATGGATCGCGTTGTTCACGAGTGACTTGAAGGATGACCAGCCCGAATTTTACCTTGCCTGAGACTTGAGAATAAATTTTGCTAGTGATCCTTCCGTAATTCATTACACAAATTCCGTGAACTGCCGTCATTCCGGCGAAGGCCGGAATCTAGGGAAACGTAAATTAAGTCCTCCGTTCGTGGTGCACCCGCAAGGGGTAGGCCGTGGCTGTACGGGGCATACGCCCCAACAACACACGCTCAGCTTGTCGAACCATGAATGGAGGACGATTAACATTCAATATGTTATCTGGTCGACCCTTCGACAGGCTCAGGGCGAACAATGGGATGGACTCCACCTCACCTAAACGGCATCAACGTGCCAAACTGGAGTTGTGACACAACCAGTTAAACGGGAGAGGAGTCCACCATGAAGATTATCCGAGTTGGGGTAGATTTGGCAAAGAATGTATTTCAGGTACATGGCGTTGATCGCACTGAGAAGCCTGTTTGGAAACGCAAACTTAAACGAGATGAATGGATCCAGGTACTTCTTGAAAAGATCGAGCCGGGGTGTGTAATTGGAATGGAAGCCTGTGGAGGTGCGCATCACTGGGCACGTCTGCTGCGAGCCAAGGGTTATACGGTCAAATTGATTGCTCCACAGTTCGTCAAACCTTACGTGAAGAGCAACAAGAACGACGCTAATGATGCTGAGGCAATCTGTGAAGCGATGAGCCGACCGAATATGCGCTTCGTCTCGATCAAGACTGTTCAGCAGCAGGATGCGCAGGCAGTTCACCGCATCCGTGCTGGGTTAATGGAACAACGTACTGCCAAAGTCAATCAGATACGAGGCTTGGTATCTGAATACGGTCTGGTTGCACCGACAAAGGTGTCGCATTTGCGTGCGGCGATACCGGAATGGTTGGAAGATGCGGAGAATGGATTGACTGGCTTGTTCCGCCAACTACTGAATGGAGTGTGGTCAGACTTGTTATCGCTGGATCAGCGCCTGAAAGAACTGGATCAAGAGATTACGGTACTTGCGGCAGATGCTGTGGCACAGCGACTGCAACAGCTACGAGGTGTAGGCCCCATGATAGCGACAGCATTGCTTGCCACAGTGGGTGACGCATCGCAGTTTGCCAACGGAAGGCAGATGGCGGCGTCACTTGGATTAACGCCGAAGCAGAACAGTTCGGGAGGTAAAGAGAAGTTACTTGGCATTAGCAAGCGTGGCGATTCATACGTTCGATGTCTCTTGGTGCATGGCGCACGATCGATGATCAAAGTATCCAAAGGCAAAGATGATCGATTAAGCCAGTGGGTAATGCGGATTGCCACCACACGGCATCCGAATGTTGCTGCGGTTGCGATGGCAAACAAGACGGCACGGATCGCTTGGGCGATGATCAGGAATGGATCAGATTACCAACCCGAGTTAGCAGCAGCTTGAGAAGTGATGAAGAAACAGTAAACGAGCATTATTTAAGAAGGCGCAAACCAACCACGATTGCAGAGTAAGCCGTTTGATGGCCAACAGGTCGAACCGGCGCTGACAAAACCCGATTAAGTCCAAGGACTTAAAGTCCGAGCGAACGATAGGGAGCCAGCGCGCGAATAGCCCATCAGGGTCCAGCACCTCAAAAGAGGAAGCTGCAGTTAGAGACCGGATATACGTGAGCAGTCGAACCTACAGCCAGGAAACGATTTACTTGCAAACGAGGTGGAGTCCATATACGGACTTAATCTGCGTTTCCCTAGCGCTGTTATTCAAAATACATTTGGGTTTTGTCCCGCAACGCCGGGCTTGTTGGTTTAACTGGATTCCGGCCTTCGCCGGAATGACGAGGTAACAGGTTCTGTGCGTTGTCATGAATTTTGGGAAACTCAATAATAGTGCCGTTATCGCTTCAGGGTGAGTGCGCTCCCTGTCCGCTTTAGGTAAACTGGGCTCCTCATTTATCAGGGCAGGTTCCAATGAAAAACACTCACCCTCTGCAGGGGAATGAAGCGGCAGAACGCATCGTTCGATTCTTCCAGGCTAACGGGTTCGCCGGCATCACCGAGGCGCTCATCATCCGGATAAGCCTGAAAACAGGTCACAGGGCAGAAATCGACACGGCGTTCGAAGAGGCGCATGAGCAGGGGATGACCCCGCCCGTGCAGCAGTATTTCGAGATCAAGCCCTTCGGGCATTTCTCGGATTTCCGCAGCTTCGACGACACAAGATCAGCCATACAGACCGACTTTACCGAAGCCCTGCGCATGGAGCTTCCCAAGGTGTTCTTCGACAAGGCTCCCGTCGTGGTAGACGATGCGATGGCGAGCGGCACCAAATACGATGCGCTGATGAAGATCACCGACAACATCGATGGATACGCCATCGCCATCCTCCTGAATGATCCGGATGCCTCCTTCCTCGAATATCTCGGAACCCATCGCGGCAACGACTGGCAACAGATCATGGGCAAACTGGAAATCACGGCCGCATCCCTGGCTTCCGAAATGAATCTGCTGTGACTTGTTGATCTGGCACTGTGAAGCATTGGCACCGTTCGGGCTGAGCCTGTCGAAGCACAAGAATCCATTCACATTTCGACAAGCTCAATGCGAACGGATTCTTGAATAATGAGTGCCACATTAATAGCCTATTGATAACTGCGTGCCGATCCTTCGGGTAATCGCAAGGCCGCAATCAACGTTCGCTGCCTTGAAGGCGTCGATCTTGCAACGCTCGCCTTAAAGCATATAGACGGCCGTTCACGATAGTTATTGTAAAGAGGGCAGGTTGAACTGCCTCATATAAGGAAGCACAGGAGACCGAACAATGAAGACATTATTGATAACCGGCGCCAGCCGGGGAATCGGATTGGAGTTCTGCAATCAATATGCAGCCGATGGCTGGCGTGTTCTGGCCTGTTGCCGCGATCCCGGCAAGGCGGATGCGCTGAACAAATTAGCGGCCCGATATTCCGACCTGATCAAACTCCACGCGCTCGACGTGACCAACCATGCGCAGATCGAGCAACTTGCACGGACGCTATCAGCTGAAACGATAGACCTGCTCATCAACGATGCGGGCATCTATCCGGCGTCAGACAAACACGGCTTTGGCCATACCGATTATGCGGAATGGATGACCGCTTTCAACATCAACACCATGGCTCCGCTCAAGATGGTCGAATCGTTCATCAACCAGATCGCGCGCAGCGAACTGAAGCTCATCGTCACCATCACCAGCCAGATGGGCAGCATGGACGACAACAGCAGCGGCGGGAGCTACCTGTATCGCAGCAGCAAGGCGGCCGCCAACATGGTGGTGAAAAGTCTGGCCGTTGACCTGAAGGAGCAGGGCATCATTTCGGTGGCGTTCAATCCCGGCTGGGTCAAGACCGACATGGGCGGCCCCAACGCCATGATCCCGGTCGAGCAAAGCGTGGCCGACATGAGAAAAGTGATCGAAGGCCTCACCCTCGCGGACACCGGCAAATTCATCGGCAATGACGGGCTGGTGATTCCCTGGTGATACTGCAGTGACAAGCAGCAGGGTCGAGGACTTTCGGCATCTGGTCTGGAAGGGGCTTTGCTGATAATCTTCGGCGCGGTAGAAGGAAAGCAATGCGAGTGGAAAGAGCAGACAGAAGAGTATTCGAACCTGTCCCTCTTTAATGTTTAAAAATGACATAGGGGAACGCAGATTAAGTCCTCCGTTCGTGGTGAGCTTGTCGAACCATGAATGGAGGACGATTACCCGGCAACCCTGACAACTTTATCTGAGAGGTTCTAATGGAATTCGACGACGAACGCACCGGCACGTGGCACGCCTATGGCAGACGGATGTCCGAAAAATCGCAATCCCAAGCCAACATCAAATCGCTCCGCGACCTGCACAAGCTTGCTGCTCTCAATCCATTTCCGGTAACCGAAAACTCCAGAGTGACGGACTACCTGACACAGAATTTTCCTGAAGTGGCAGCGAGCATCAATACCACTCACTGGGCGCTGCACGTCGAGATAGGCGGCATGGCGCTTGCCACGAGAGAGGCGATATCGAAGCATGACTGGTCTACGCTGTCCGCTCACTTTGCTTACATCGACAGCGTGCTGGAAGCCGCCGACACAGAACTGCACGAGGCGATCGGTGTGTCCTACTTGGTGAATCTTTTCTACGGCGAGACGGCATTCGATTATGCCAAGGCGCGCACCCTGATGCCCAAGCGGCTGGCTGCCGCGCTTGAGATCATGGAGCGCCACTACGAAGAATTGAGGAAATAAGGTTTCAGTGCGACAGGAACTGCATCACACTCGTGATGACGAATGAGTTCATTTGAAGCCGTCCCCCTTTAGTTCATGATCGGCGTTGCCTTGATTGGGCGCCACACAGGCTTTACACAAGATGGCACGCTAGTGGGCGCTGGTGCCTTTATCCTTATTGAGCTCCGCATTGATCTCAGCCTCGGCAGCTAGCCAGTCAGCCACAGGATCGCCACCGTTGAAGCCACGATGTTCGGCATGAAAATAGGCGGCGACGGCGACATGTTCATGAAAATGCTCGACTGCCTTGTGATCGATGGCAGCTTGTTTATGCAGTCCTTTTGCTCCGTGTACGGTATGCGACATGATAATTCTCCATTGAAAGTCCAGTTAGGGTCGAGGTGCAGTGGCGAAAACAAGTACTACAAAATTTAACAATACGCTCACAACCGCAGTGGTACCGTGCGGTAACCCACATTGTGAAAACCCGGCAATTTTCTCCTGTAAGTCCGAGACGAAATCATATTTCTGGAACTCTGTCCGCGATGGATTACACGCTCATGGCAAGCATGAAGCTGATTCACGATGGCGGCCCCTGCAACCCGTTTGACACCTCAATATGTGCTTTGGTCCCGGTTTTGTTGCGGTCTGATATTGGCCAGGCCGACCGTCCTTGCTTATGTGCGGAAACGAACAGAGAGACGCGTGATAAATCCCTATCGTGAACGGGTAGGTCTATTTCAGGCTTACAACAATGTGGTGATCTGAGAAAAGACATCGGGAATGCAAAACATATTCAATTTATAAAGGAGCTATGATGAATACCAAATTTGCGAGGGTCTCTATTTTATCCGCGGCGCTGCTGGTACCGGCTGCGCTACTGATACCAAGTTTCTCTTATGCAGCGGATACATCCACCAGTACCACTGGTGAGTATCTGGACGACGCGACCATCACCACAAAGGTCAAATCAAGTTTCGCTGGGGACAAATGGGTCAAAGGGCGGGACATCAGCGTTCGTACCGATCAAGGAGTCGTCGATTTGACCGGAACCGTTAGCAGCAAGAAAGAGTCCGATCGTGCCACTGCACTTGCAACCAAGGTAAAAGGAGTGAAGGCGGTACACAATAATCTAAAGGTCGGTTCCGATTAAAGCGTGGTTCCGACTGAGTGCCATGTATGGCGCCGAACAGGCTGGCCTCATGGATGGGACTTATTGTTCCTGTCATGAGAAATTGGTACGCACCCTCATCAGCAGCGACCGTGTCGCTACACGCGGTCTGCGGCCGGTGACACTGAAAGGAGAAGCAAAATGTCATTAGGATTGATTTTATTGATCATTGTGGTGTTGATGCTGGTTGGCGCATTCCCGGCTTGGCCGCACAGTCGATCGTGGGGTTATGGCCCGAGCGGAGGGCTCGGGCTGGTATTGATCATCCTGATCATTTTGTTGCTGCTGGGTAAATTGTAATTCGCCAAAACAATTCGCCTGAAGGACCAAGCGAGTTGTGACGCGCTCCGGGTGATCTCGGGCGCATAAGCGCGGTGCCGAATCAGGCGAATTTTCATTTTTCTTGATTCGGCAGAATCAAAAGGGGCAGAAACTGTCCCGGAAATTCGCCTGTTCCATTCACTGATTGCATATCCGCGCCTTCGTTTGCGCAGTAGCGTTCTGTCACCCCAGCGATCTCTCCACAATCTCAAACACATCGCGCGATAGTCCCGTGTGGCTGCGTAGCATTTCCAGCGCGGCACGGGCGTGTCCCTGACGCGTGGGATCGAACCTGCGCCAGCGGTCGAAACAGCGTGCGAGGCGCGCCGCGACCTGGGGGTTGATGGCGTCGAGCTTGCGCGTCTGTTCGGCAAGGAAGCGGTAGCCGCTGCCGTCGGCAGCGTGGAAGCGCACGTGGTTGCTGCCAAAAGCGCGCAGCAGGGCGTAGACCTTGTTCGGGTTGCGCAGATCGAATGCGGGATGTGCGACCAGCCGTTCGACTTCCGCCAGCGTGCCGGAGCGGCGGCTGGTTGCCTGCACTTGCAGCCATTTGTCGATCACCAGCGCCTCGTCTTTCCAGCGTGCATAGAAAGCAGCCATGGCCTGCACGCGTTCTTCGCCTTCGCTCTGTGCCAGCACGCTCAGGGCGGCGAACTGATCCGTCATGTTGTCCGCAGTATCGAATTGTTTCTTCGCCAGTGCGCGCGTCTCTGTGCTATCCGTTTCGCACAGGTAGCCGAGACATACATTGCGCAAAGCGCGGCGCGCGGCATCCTGAGGATCGGGGTGATAAACACCATTTGGCGCAAGCGACTCATAGCAGGCTCTGAATGCAGCGCCGAGTTGTTCTGCCAGGAAGCGGCGCAGGCCGTTGCGGGCGGCGTGCAGGGCGTCGGGATCGACAACGTCCAACTGTTCAGCCAGCGTTGCTTCGCCGGGCAGTGTCAACGCTTCCGCGGCGAAGGCCGGGTCTGTAGCGGATTCGGCCAGCACGCGCGCTGCCGCCTTAGCGAAGTCTGCCGGCCAGCTTGGCGTGCGGCCCGCGCCGATGGTGGCGGTGGCGGCAATGATCAGCTGGCTGGCCAAGCGCTGGCCGGCTTCGCAGCGGTTGAATGGATCGTTGTCATGCGCCAGCAAGTGGGCAAGCTCTGCTGCCGAGTAATCGAACTCGAGCACGACCGGCGCCGAGAAATCGCGCAGCAGCGAGGGCACGGGTGCAACGGCAACTTTCTCAAAGACAAATTCTTGCGCTGCGCTTTGCAACGACAGCACACGCTCGGTGGGCACGTTGCTGTCGCCAGCCATATGCAAGGGCAAGTCCTCTCCGTTCGGGCCGACCAGGCCAACGGTGACAGGGATGTGGAATGGATGCTTGTCCGGCTGGCCATGTGTGGCGGCGCAGGACTGGCTCAGGCGCAATGTGTAGCGTTGCTTTGTTACATCGTAACTGCCGGTGGCGCGCACGTGCGGCAAACCCGCCTGGTCGTACCAGCGCATGAATTGCTTGAGGTCGACGCCAGAGGCATCGGCCATCGCGGCGACAAAGTCGTCGCAAGTCACCGCCTGCCCATCGTGGCGTTCGAAATAAAGATCCATGCCACGACGGAAGGCGGGCTTGCCGATCAGGGTCTGGATCATGCGCACCACCTCGGCGCCTTTTTGATAGACCGTGGCGGTGTAGAAGTTGTTGATCTCGATATACGACGCAGGCCGCACCGGATGCACCATGGGGCCGTTGTCTTCGGGGAATTGCGAGGCACGCAGGCCGCGCACTTCGCGTATGCGCGCTACCGAGCGGTTGTGCACATCGGCGCCGAATTGCTGGTCGCGAAAAACCGTCAACCCTTCCTTGAGCGATAGCTGGAACCAGTCGCGGCAGGTCACGCGGTTGCCGGTCCAGTTGTGGAAATACTCATGCGCCACCACCCGGTCGATGTTTTCATAATCGACGTCGGTGGCAACGTCCGGCCGGGCCAGCACATACTTGGTGTTGAAGATGTTCAGTCCCTTGTTCTCCATCGCCCCCATGTTGAAGTCGCCAACGGCCACGATCATGTAAATGTCGAGATCGCATTCCAGCCCGAAAGTCTGCTCATCCCAATGCATCGCTTTCTTGAGCGCAGACATGGCGTGTTCGCATTGATCGAGCTTGCCGTGCTCGACGTAGATCGCCAGCTTCACATCGCGGCCCGACAGGGTGCGATAGCTGTCGCTCAACACATCGAGCTTGGCTGCGACCACCGCGAACAGGTAGCAAGGCTTGGGGAAGGGGTCTTGCCACCTGGCCCAGTGACGGCCGCCCGATTCGTCACCACTATCCATCGGATTGCCGTTGGCCAGCAATTGCGGCAACGCTGCCTTGTCTGCGTGCAGCGTGACGGTGTAGCGCGACATGACATCCGGCCTGTCCTGGAACCAGGTGATGCGGCGAAAACCCTGCGCTTCGCACTGGGTGAAATAGCCGTTGGCCGAGCGGTAGAGACCGGAAAGGCGCGTGTTGCCATCGGGGTGGATGCGCGTCCGCGTCTCCAGGCGGAAGGCATCTGGAACATCGGGGAGGGTCAACTGGTCGGGGCTCAAATGGTAAAGATCAGGGGCCAGCTCCACGCCGTCGAGGCTGACGCGCAGCAATTCCAGTTCCTCGCCGTCCAACACCAGTGGCGCATTGGGCATGTGCGCCGCCGGATTGCGGCGCAGCGCCAACTGAGCGGTCACCAGGGCTTCTCCGCTGCGGAAATCGATGTCGACATCGACCGTGTCGATCAGGAAAGGAGGTGGAGTGTAGTCGGCCAGGAGAGTGGTATGGGGAGTATGTTGGGTCATGATGGGTTTACTTTACGGGAATGGGCGTAGTGTGACAGGAAAGGCAGGGGCAAGTCATCTGGTGCGAACTGCGGCCGAAATATTTCACACCATCACGCGACGCGATCAAGGATCAATTCAGGGATTGTCATGAGACCATTAAAAGACTATATTTGGTTCGAGTAATTACAGGGATGAAATCATGCGTTCAACCAACATCAAACCCATCAGCTACCTCAAGGCCAATGCCGCCGAGGTGCTAAAAGAACTGACAGAAAAACGCGAACCCTATTTGATCACGCAGAACGGCGAAGCCAGGGCGGTCATGCAAGACATTGCTTCCTACGAAAACACCCAGGAAACACTGGCACTGCTCAAGATACTGGCGCTGGGCAACCAGGAGATCGAAGCAGGCAAAGTCAGCCCGGTGGCCGAAGTGGCACGTCGCCTTAAATCCAAGAATACGCAGATTTAGCCTCCCGTTCGTGGTGCACCCGCAAGGGGTAGGCCGTGACTGTAAGGGGCATGCGCCCCAACAGTACACGCACAGCCTGTCGAACCATGAATGGGAGACGACAAACAAATGAACACATCAATATGACTTTCAAAGTCTTGCTCACACAAGGTGCAGAGCGTGATCTGGAGAGCATCTACGACTACATCGCCGAGCACGACAGCCAGAAAAACGCAGACTTCGTGCTGGATAAGCTCCTGGAAGTTGTCGAAACACTGTCCGCTTTCCCCGAGCGCGGCACCCACCCAAAAGAACTGCTCGCGCTGGGTATCCGCGAATACCGCCAGGTACATTTCAAACCCTACCGCCTCATCTATCGGGTGACCGGCAAACAAGTATTCATCTACATCATCGCGGACGGACGGCGCGACATGCAGGCACTGCTGTCGCGCAGGATGCTTGGTGTGTAGCCAATTTGTGGCAGAGGAACTGGAGCACCTGACGGTCTTGGTGAAGGTCTATGTTTTTTGGCATATAGGCGAGAAGGGGCGTTGCTGCTAGGCTTCGGTGCGAACGGGGAGGCAAATCGAATTTGTACCTGGCGGTACCTTTGCGAATCAGAACCCCTTAATTTGGAATATCAAATCCCTTGAATATTGGTAACTCATACGTTACTATTATAAATGAAGATCAAAGTCGAAGAATACCTTTGCCAAGATGGTACGAATCCATACAAGACATGGTTCGACGGACTTGATCCACAAGCCGCTGCCAAGATTGTTACTGCGAAATTGCGTTTGGAACTTGGCAACACATCCAGCGTGAAATGGTTTGATGGCATCGGCGAATACGTCATCAATTGGGGGCCGGGATACCGTGTGTACCTTGCCAAAGATGGAGACACACTTATCATCTTGTTTGGCGGCGGAACTAAGCGCGGACAACAAAAAGATATTGAACGAGCAAAAGCATTGCACATCGAATACAAGGCACGAAAAAAAGCCAGGACTGCTGCAAGCAAGTCGGAAAAAACCAAGAGGTGAACACATGGCACTAACTCGAAATTTCAAGCAAACAGTGATCGAGCGCGTTGAGCGCGATCCCGCATTTGCCAAAGCACTGCTTGATGAAGCAGCCACCTTGTTTCTCCAGGACGAACCGGAAACAGCGCGCCTCATCCTGCGCGACCTCGTGAACGCGACATTAGGCTTCGAGCAACTGGCTGCGTTGACAGACAAGCCCAGCAAGAGTTTGCACCGCATGCTGTCTCCCAAAGGCAATCCAAGCATGGATAACCTCGCGGCTATCTTCGGTGCGATGCGTACCAACTTGAAGGTTGAACTTGAAGTACGTGCGGTGGAAGCGGCATAGGTTTTGAAAGGATCGATGGAGTCTGACCCCATTGATTCGGCTCCTTTAGTTAATGAAAAAACTAATCCTCATAACCATACTCGTTGCCGTCGGCTGGCAGACCTACACAAAGAGCCAGCCCAGAGAAATTGCATCTGCCGATGCGCGGGAAGAAATACAAGTAGCCGACTCATCACGGCCAGCTCAATTGCCGGCCGACGAACCTGCGACTCCGGCACCTTACTCACCACCCGTCGAAACGACCTCATCCCATACCTACACCTGTGATGGACGAACTTACTGCTCGCAAATGCACTCCTGCGAAGAAGCGACATTCTTCCTGCGCAATTGTCCGGGTGTGAAGATGGACGGAAACAATGACGGTGGGCTATCGGTACCATAATTCAAATGAAAGAGGTTGACGATATAGTGGTCGCTAGCTTATTGAAAATATGTACTGAGAATATAGACGATTCAGTTAAGGCAATGGCGTTTATCGCTGTCGCCAAACTTGGTGACGTTGATCGCCAGAAAACTGTTGCCGATGCAATAGGAAAAATACATTCGATTTACCTGAGGGGTGCCATTCTCTTCTCGGCCAGATATATGCACAAAGCTGTCAGAAAAAATGTAATCGACCTACTGGAGAACACTGATCCAATGCTTTCGATGATTGCCAAATCAGTGAAGAAGCACGCATAGTATTAAAGCTTTAGCAATAACTTGCACTGAGTATTATTTTGGGTTCATTCGTAGAAATTCGAATCCAAATTGAACTCTTTTCTCTTTGCGTAACTAGACCAACTTGGCATAATCCGCCCCTCGCAAATTCCACCCATAGACCTCTCCCCGCAGAGGTCTATTTAATCTAGTAACTCGTAATAACCAATCTATGCTCCCATCCATCGAACAACGCCTTGCCGCCGAGATCGCGGCCAAACCTGCTCAAATCGCTGCTGCCATTGCCTTGCTGGACGAGGGGGCGACGGTGCCTTTTATATCGCGCTATCGCAAGGAGGCGACGGGCGGCCTGGACGATACGCAGTTGCGTTTGCTGGAAGACCGGCTGCGTTATCTGCGCGAGCTGGAAGAACGGCGCGAGGCCATCATTGCCTCGATCACCGAGCAGGGCAAGATGACACCGGAGCTGTTGAAGGCGGTTTCGTTGGCCACCGACAAGACGCATCTGGAAGATCTGTATCTGCCGTACAAGCCGAAGCGCCGCACCAAGGCGCAGATCGCGCTGGAGGCGGGGTTGGAGCCGTTGGCAAATGACTTACTGGCGAATCCGACACTGAATCCGGAAGAGGAGGCGGCCAAGTATCTGCGCGATCCATTCACCAGCGAGGCGGGCGACGCCAACCCCGGCGTGGCGGATACCAAGGCGGCGCTGGATGGCGCGCGGCAGATCTTGATGGAGCGCTTTGCCGAGGATGCGGGCCTGCTGCAATCGCTGCGCGAATATGTGCAGGAACACGGCGTGGTGCAGTCCAAGGTGCTGGAAGGCAAGAACGACGCGGCGGAAAAGTATGCCGACTATTTCGATTATTCCGAATCCATCAACACCATTCCTTCGCACCGCGCGCTGGCGGTGTTGCGCGGCCGGCGCGAGGAGATGCTGGATGTGCAGTTGCGCCTGGATAGCGAGGAAGAGAAGCCGACCTGGGCCTCGCCGCACAATCCGTGCGAGATGCGCATCGCCAGCCGCTTCAACATCAAGGACATGAACCGCCCGGCCGACCGCTGGCTGATGGACACCGCGCGCTGGACCTGGCGCGTGAAGAGCTTCATGCATCTGGAGTCGGAACTGATGGGCGCACTGCGCGCCAAGGCTGAGACCGAAGCCATCAATGTGTTCGCACGCAACCTGAAGGCGCTGCTGCTGGCCGCACCGGCCGGGCCGCGCGTGACCATGGGGCTGGACCCCGGCATCCGCACCGGCGTGAAAGTGGCGGTGGTGGACGAGACCGGCAAGGTGGTGGATACCGCCACCATCTATCCGCACCAGCCGCGCAATGATTGGGATGGGTCGCTGCACACGCTGGCGCAACTGGCCGAGAAGCACCGCGTGGCGGTGATCTCCATCGGCAACGGCACGGCCTCGCGCGAGACGGACAAGCTGGCGCGCGACCTCATCAAGCTGCGCCCCGAACTAAAGATGACAAGTATTGTTGTATCCGAAGCAGGCGCGTCGGTGTATTCCGCTTCCGAATTCGCCTCCAAGGAATTGCCGGAACTGGATGTCAGCTTGCGCGGTGCGGTGTCCATCGCGCGCCGCCTGCAAGACCCGCTGGCCGAACTGGTGAAGATCGATCCCAAGTCCATCGGCGTGGGCCAATACCAGCACGACGTGAGCCAGTTCCAGTTGGCGCGTTCGCTGGATGCGGTGGTGGAAGATTGCGTCAACGCCGTGGGCGTGGACGTGAACACGGCGTCGGTGCCTTTGCTGGCGCGCGTTTCCGGCTTGAGCAGCAGCGTGGCGCAGGCCATCGTGAACCAGCGCGACCTGAAAGGCAGGTTCAGCACCCGTGCCGAACTGCGCGAAGTGCCGCGCCTGGGCGACAAGACCTTTGAACAGGCGGCTGGCTTTTTGCGCATCATGGGCGGCAACGATCCGCTTGATGCCTCGGCGGTGCACCCCGAATCGTACCCGCTGGTTAAGCGCATCCTTGAAGACATCAAGCAGGACATTAAAGGCCTGATCGGCAACAGCAACCTGCTGAAGTCGCTCAGTCCTTCCAAATATCAGGACGAGAAGTTCGGCATCCCGACCATCAGCGATATTTTGAAAGAACTGGAAAAGCCCGGCCGCGACCCTCGCCCCGAGTTCGTCGCCGCGGTGTTCAAGGAAGGCGTGGAAGCATTGTCCGATTTGAAACCGGACATGATCCTGGAAGGCGTGGTCACCAACGTGGCGGCGTTCGGCGCATTCGTGGACATCGGTGTGCATCAGGATGGATTGGTGCACATCTCGGCGCTCTCCAACAACTTCGTCAAGGATCCGCACACGGTGGTGAAGGCGGGGCAGATCGTGAAGGTGAAGGTGCTGGAAGTGGATGAGAAGCGGAAACGCATCGCGCTGACGATGCGGCTGACGGATGTTGCGGCGCAGGCGGGTGGCAACAAGCCGGAAGCTTCAGCGCAACGCGAGCCGCGGGACAATCGCGGGCAGGGTAAACCTTCTGGTGGCAAGCCTGCCAACCGTGCTCCGGCGCAAGCACCGATGGGCGGGGCGATGGCGGCGGCGTTTGCGAAACTGAAAGGTTAAAGAAAATCCGTTCGCCCAGAGGTCTGAGCGCCGTTCCTTCCTTCGACCGGCTCAGGACGAACGGGATTGGGGACTGCGGTGTTTCTAGAATTGAAGGGTTGATGAATAAAAAAACCGTTCGCCCAGAGCCTGTCGAAGGGTGAATGCCCATGGGGGTGATGATCCTCAAGATTCTGCGGCGAGGGGAGTGTCCGTCGGTCTGAGCGCCGTTCCTTCCTTCGACCGGCTCAGGACGAACGGGATTGGGGGCTGCGGTGTTTCTAAAATTGAAGAGTTAATAAATAAAAAAGCCGTTCGCCCAGAGCCTGTCGAAGGGTGAACGCCCATTCCGGCCGCAAGCAGAATAATAAAATAATCAATTTGTTACAAAGTATTCCCACCAGGACCTTGGCGGTGAATCCAACCCCTTCGAGTTCCATGAATAAACAAAATAAATGAATAGACAGGCTAATTAGTCAGGCATACGATGCCTGACGTTTTCCGATTCAAACCTATTCGCCGCTGCCTCTCCGAGGATCTTGTAGTCAGCAACGTGCGGAGTTTTTTGTAAAGGCGGCATCAGTATGCAATTCAATCTGCTTCATCTGGAATGGTGGGGGTATGTCCTGTTCACCCTGGCCTTCACCCATATCACCATCGCGGCAGTCACGATCTTTCTTCACCGGCACCAGTCGCACCATTCCCTGGAACTGCACCCGGTCACGAGCCATTTCTTCCGGTTCTGGCTATGGCTCACGACAGGTATCGTGACCAAGGAATGGGTGGCGATACACCGCAAGCATCACGTCAAGGTCGAAACCCCTGAAGATCCGCACAGTCCAAATGTGTATGGTATCCGCAGCGTGCTGCTGGGCGGCTATGAGTTGTATCGCAAGGAAGCCGTGAATGCGGCCACCCTGGAAACCTACGGGAACGGCACTCCGGACGACTGGATCGAGCGCAATCTCTACGAGAAGCGCCACAGCCTGGGCATAACGATCATGCTGTTCATGGATGTGATCCTGTTCGGCCCGATCGGCATCACGATCTGGGCGGTGCAGATGCTGTGGATCCCGTTCTTTGCGGCCGGCGTCATCAACGGCGTCGGGCACTT
>DAIDAJ010000068.1 GCA_027310665.1 Sideroxydans sp.
ATTACATCTTCACGGTCTATGCTCTCAAGGTCGCCAAGCTGGACGTACCAGAGGATGCCAGTCCCGCGCTGATCGGTTTCATGCTGCATGCGAACAGGATAGGGCTCGCCAAACTGACGGCGACGTATTCTCGATAGCATTCCTCCCACAATCGCAATCAAGACAGGGCATCTCCGGATGCCCTGTTTTTTTGCATCGAATTTTCCACAAACCGCTTCGCGCTCAACCTGGCTGACCGTGAAAGCTGCCCCGGATATTTTCTGCGTCAACGGAGCCGGATCAGGCATGAAGTCTGGTGCATGCGTTCACGGCGTGCACTGTTATTGGGCAGGCAAATCTGAATGACGCTGGTAAATATCGGTTAACGCTGGCAGACATCGTGGCCCAAAGCTTGCTTTTAACAACATGTCCTCATTCATGGTTAATGCATCATGTTGAAAAGCGAACACATGGAATTGTCTTCCTCCGAGAAACGCTGGTTGCCGTGGTTTGGCAAGACCGGAAAACTCTCGATGCGCTGGGCGACGCTGATCAATCGCCGGCGTTATCCGATCCTGGAGCAGACTTTCGAAGGGATCGCGGCGACGCGCATCCAGACACTGACTGGCTGGGCGAACCACCAATGGGTACTACTGGAAGGCATGGCTGCCGAAGTGATTCGCGAGTTACCGGAGCCGACCGTTACCTTGATGAAGAACCTGGTTGCGCGGTCTCCGGACTTCTCCGAGATCTTCGTCATCGATAACGACGGCCGGGTGATGGCATCCAGCTATCCTGCGCGAGTCGGTGCATCCTTTCAATTTCCCAACGTACTGCAGACCGCAAAAGCGCAGCGCTTCCTGCATGGACCTTATATCGACCAGGCTACCCAGTCCATCGGGCCTTCCAGCTCGAAATTCCACGATGCAGTGACGCTGATGTTCTATCTTCCGCTCCAGAGCGAAGGCAAGGATATCGGCTGCCTGTGCGGGCGGGTGCCGAACGATGTGCTGGGAGATCTGATCCAACGCGAGGCTGGCCACATCTTCGTCGACTCCGGGGACAATTACCTGTTCATGGTGAAGTCGGTTTTCGACCCCGCTGTCCGGCCGGGAACCGCACTTTCGCGCTCGCGATTCGAGGATGATACTTTCAGCCTCGGAGAAAACCTCAAGCAGGGCGTACATACCGATTTTGGTGTCGTCAAGATCAGGAGTCACACCGAGTTCGAACTGGTCTTCAACGACCCGGCGACCGGGAAATTGCACCCTGGAGTCCGGGAAACCATCGCGCGTGGATCAAACCTGTTCGTGAAGTACCCCGGCTATTCGGACTACCGGCACATTCCCGTCATCGGCAAGGGTGTCACTTTCCAGATGCCGGGCTCCCCCGATACCTGGGGCATGATGTGCGAAGCGGATCTTGAGGAGGCGAATCGCTTCCGTTCCGTCAATTTCCTCATGATGAGCACCAATTTGTCGCTGGTTTTCACCACCTGGCTGCTCACGTTCGTGGTCGGCCGGATGCTGGAACTTGATATGGTGTGGACAGCGCTGCTCAACCTTTCTTTGTTGGGGATCGGTGTCCTGCTGTTCTACCGGTTCGGGCTCAAACCGATGACCGAACGCCTGCGCCTGATGGCCCGCATGATCCGGGTCCTGGCCGAAGGCGGCGGGAATCTCTCGCAACGCCTGGAGCGCAATCAGGCGACGATCGATGAACCGGCGATCATGTCGCAATGGATCAACAGTTTCATCGATACGCTCGACGGCACCGTCAGCCGGGTCATCCATGCCACCGGAGAGATGGACCAGAACCACGAGAGCATGATGAGCCGCAATCAGGAGGCAACCGTGGCCGCCCATCAGGTTCTGGCAGCGATACAGGAGATCCTGATGTCGTTGCGGCGGCAAATGGACGACATCGATACGGCGATGCAAACCACCGCCGAGATACGTGCGGCCATGCAACTTGCCGTTGACAATGCCCGGCAGCAATTCGGCCTGGTGCAGCAGCGGACACAGGGCATACGCACCTCTATCGAGCAATCTTCGCAAACCATCAAGCGCCTCAGCAGCAGTACCGAGGAGATCGGGAAGATCGTCATGGTGATCAACGCCATCGCCGATCAGACCAACTTGCTGGCCTTGAATGCGGCGATCGAAGCCGCCCGTGCCGGGGAAGCGGGGCGCGGATTTTCCGTCGTCGCCGACGAGGTGCGCAAACTGGCTGAACGGACCACCGCCGCGACCAAGGAGATCGGGCACATGATAGGTACCGTGCAAAGCCAGGCCCGTGACGCCGTGCACATCATGGAAAATGGTTCTGTCGGGATGGAAGAGGGATTGCGCCTCGCGGAAGCGGCTGCGTCCGATAACACCGGCATGACCGACATCGTGGAACGCATGTTCAGTCTGATCCAGAGTATTGCCGACAGCTCCCATCGCTACGGTAACGACGTGCAGGGGGTCGCCGAAGTCACCGAGTCGATGCGCGGTGCGCTGGATCAGCTGAATTTCAGCGTTGCCAGGGCAAGGCAGACGTCTTTGAGGCTTCAGCACCTGTCGAGTCAGTTCCAGGTAACGCAGTTGCAAGCGCGTCCTGCCGTTTGAAACGCGAACTTTTGTCGATGCTGTCCACATTGAGCACTGGATTGAGTGTTTCCGCGAGCGCGCCAACAAACATGTACATCAATCCCAGCCTTCAGGCCAAGCTCGAAGACAGCGAGCGCATGCTCAAGGCCCTCCTCAACAATCTGGATGGCATGGTGTATTGCTGTCTCTATGATGCCAAGTGGACTATGGTGTTTGTCGGGAATGGCTGCAAGCAATTGACCGGATACGACGCGCAATCATTAGTATCGAATCAGGACATCTCCTTTGAAGCAATCACGTTTCCGGAGGACCGGAAAAGGGTGCGCAAGGTGATCGGGGACGCGATCTCTACCGGTCGGCATTTCTCCGTCGAGTATCGCATCGTTCATGCCGATGGCGGGATCAGATGGGTACTGGAGCGCGGCTGCCCACTCTATAACGACGCAGGCGAAGTCGAGGCGATCGAAGGTTTCACGCAGGACATCACCCAGCGCCGGGAGAGCGAAATCGCGGCGCGGGAAGCCGAGGAGCGCTATCGCTCCATCTTTGAAAACGCACTTGAGGGCATTTACCAGACTTCGCCGGACGGGCACTACCTCAATTTCAATCCCGCCCTGGCCAGGATCTACGGTTACGACTCGGCTGTCGACCTGGTTCTCGGCATCACCGATATCAGGAAGCAGTTGTACGTGGACCCCTTCAAGCGCGACGAATTCGTCAGGCTGATGACGGCCCACGGCCAGGTCAAGAATTTTGAAGCTCTGGTCCACCGCAAGAACGGCGATGTCATCTGGATCTCGGAGAATGCGCGTGAAGTAAAAGACCGGGATGGCAAGCTGATGTTCTACGAAGGTACGGTTGAGGACATCACCGATCGCAAGAACTACGAGCAGCAGATCGAATACCAGGCGACCCATGACGCCCTGACCGGGCTGCCGAATCGGACGCTGCTCGCGGATCGTCTGCAGCAGTATATCGGCATGGCGGAACGCTATTCCAGCAAGGTAGCGGTCGCCTTCATCGATCTGGACCAATTCAAACTGATCAACGACAGTATGGGACACCACGCCGGGGATGAATTGCTCAAGATCATGGCAGCTCGCCTCTCCGAATGTGTGCGCGATTCCGATACGGTGGTTCGTTTGGGTGGCGATGAGTTTGTACTGTTGCTGACCGGCCTGCACAAGATCGAGGATGTCTCGGAGGGCATGCAGCGGGTTCTGGCGTCGGTAGCCGACCCCTGCCTGATCGAGGGCCGGGAATTTGTCGTTTCCTGCAGCATCGGCATCAGCATCTATCCCGACGATGCGCGGGATACCACGACCCTGCTCAAATATGCCGATTCGGCCATGTATAAATCAAAGCAGTCCGGCCGAAACACTTTCCAGTTCTATACCGACGAACTCAACCAACGGCTGATGGAACGTCTGGACATGGAATATCGCCTGCGCCAGGCATTGGAAAACGACGAGTTCCTTCTTCATTACCAGCCCAAGCTTGCCTTTGCCAATGGCGAGGTCTGCGGTGCCGAGGCGCTGATACGTTGGCAACCTGCCGGCGAGAGCATGGTCTCTCCGGCGAGTTTCATTCCGGTTGCCGAAGAGACGGGGCTGATCGAAGAGATCGGGCAGTGGGTCTTACGTACGGCCTGCAGCCGGGCCGTGGAGTTGAACGCGCGGTTGGGCCGGGAACTGCCGGTCGCCGTTAATGTATCGCCGCGCCAATTCCGCCATTCCGGCCTGGTCGGCATGGTCCGTTCCGTACTGAAAGACAGCGGCCTCAATCCTGCCTGCCTGGAACTGGAGATCACCGAAAGCAGCCTGGTGCATGACACGGGCAGCTTTATCAAGACCCTGCATGAACTGAAGGCACTGGGCGTCAAGCTGGCGATCGACGATTTCGGCACCGGCTACTCCAGCATGGCGTACCTGAAGGATTTTCCGGTCGACCGGCTCAAGATCGATCAGGTGTTCGTGAGCCGCCTGGAGGCGGAGCCCAGCAACATCGCCATCCTCAAGGCGATCGTCGCGCTCGGGCACAGCCTGGGCATGAAGGTCATCGCCGAAGGTGTGGAAACAGCCTATCAACAGGCATTCCTTCTCGGCATCGGGTGCGACGAGCTGCAGGGATATTTCTTCAGCAAACCGCTTTCCACCGAAGCATTCGAGACTTTCCTGGTCGCCGGGCCGTCCCGGTAATCAACGCAAGGTCTTCACGTACTTTATTTCCGGTTCCATCGTCACAGGTGCCGTCTGCCGTTCAACACGCTGCAGGAGGGGATGTACTTCTTCGATGCGGTCGGCCAGCTTGTTCATTTCATCTGACTGGGCGTTGCGCGCCAACCTGATGACTTCCCCCGCATAAACGGCATCTGCACAGAACCATTCCACGTCGACGATGCGATTGATCTCGCGCCGCAGCAGGACGTGCAACCGGCCCGCCAACGAAAATACGATTTCCACATTCCCGTACATTGACTTTCCTCGCTATCTATTCCGGCAGTTATTCAAGGTTGAGTTGCCAATCGGGCTCAGCCTTGGCTGGCATGGGCGTGCCCTGCGAACGTGTCACAGTGCATCCGGGCCGGTCTCTCCGGTACGGATACGCACGGCCTGTTCGAGTGCGGGGACGAATATCTTGCCGTCACCGATCTTGCCCGTCTTGGCCGCCTTCCTGATGGCTTCTGTCACTCTTTCCTGCTGGTCATCATGGACCGCCACTTCGAGTTTGATCTTGGGCACGAAGTCCAGAATATATTCCGCCCCCCGGTGCAGCTCGGTGTGGCCTTTTTGCCGGCCGTGCCCCTTGATCTCGGTGACGGTGACGCCTTGCACGTCGATAATGGACAAGGCATCGCGTACTGCGTCAAGTTTGTATGGCTTGATGATTGCGGTGACAATCTTCATATCTGCTCCCGTGCCTGGTCCGAATGAAAGTATTCATTTCAACAGTTAGCAGATACTGTGCCAGCGTATAGGTTGCCCACCGATATCGGGTGCGCTGGATGTTTCGCAAAAATTTCGAACGGCTCCCGCACCGGTCTCAGGCGCAGTTACCACTACATCGCACCTCTGCAGTGCATATGGTTCTGCCATACCCGGCCCGGATGTTTTCCCTTGCTTGTGCAAGATCGGGATGCGTAAGCGATAAAAAAAGGGCATCCGAAGATGCCCTTTTCGTTCTACTACCAGGAAAGCTTAGAGGTTGTAGGAATTCTCGCCGTGATCGGCCAGATCCAGACCTTCTTCCTGTGCCTCGTCGCTCGCGCGGATACCGATCGTGTGCTTCAGGATCAGCAGGATCACGAAGGCAACGAAAGCGGACCAGGCCAGCGAAGTACCGACGGCCCACAGTTGCGAAACGAACTGTGCAGAGGCATCGAAATCACCGACCTTGTTGGCTACATAATCGTATACGCCAGTACCGCCGAGCGCCGGATTGACGAATATGCCGGTGCCGAGGGCGCCGATGATACCGCCGACGCAGTGCACGCCGAATGCCTCGAGCGCATCGTCATACTTCAATTTCGCCTTGAGTAACGTTACCGCGAAGAAGCAGATCACCGCAGCTGCCACACAGATGATCATCGCGCCGCCCACACCGACGTAGCCTGCAGCCGGTGTGATCGCTACCAGACCGGCAACGATACCGGAACAGATGCCCAGCAAGCTTGGTTTGCCCTTGACGATCCACTCAACGGCCGTCCAGGTCACACCTGCAACCGCGGTTCCAAACAGCGTGTTGAAGAAGGCCAGGCCAGCAGCACCGGTGGCTTCCAATGCGGAGCCCGCATTGAAACCGAACCAGCCCATCCACAGCAGACCGGTACCAATCGCGGTCATCATCAGGCTGTGAGGTGCCATTGGAACCTTGCCGTAGCCTTTACGTGGTCCGAGCATCAGAGCCGCAACCAGCGCTGCGATACCGGCGTTGATGTGCACCACGGTGCCGCCTGCAAAGTCGATCGCACCCTTCTGGAACAGGAATCCGGCGTGGCTATTGGCGATGTCGCCAGCCTTGGCGCTGGTGTACGCATCGGGACCATCCCAGTACCAGACCATGTGAGCGATCGGCAGGTAGGAGAAGGTGAACCACAGCACGCTGAATATCATCATGGCCGAGAACTTGAAACGTTCCGCAAAACCGCCGCAGATCAGTGCAACCGTGATCGCCGCAAAAGTCAGCTGGAACATGGCGTAGACGAAGTCCGGAATGTACTGGCCTTTGCTGAACGTCGCTGCCACCGCCGTGGTCGGATCGTCGCCGGACATGAAGAACTTGTCGAGCGAACCGATGAACGGAGCCAGCGAGCTGCCATCATGGCCGGCAGTAAATGCACCGCTGTAACCGTAGACTACCCAAAGCACCGAGATCACGCAGAAGATCGCGAAGCTTTGCATTACGGTGGACAGCGCGTTCTTCCTGCGCACCATACCGGAGTAGAACAATGCCAGTCCGGGTACGGTCATCAGGAGCACGAACGCCGTGGAGGTCATCATCCAGGCGACGTCGCCCTTGTTGCAGTCAAAGCCCTTGTCACCGCATTTGGGAGTGGGAGCCGCCGCATCGGCTGCAGGTGCTGCGGCCGGGGCTGCAGCAGTAGCCGTTGCCGCAGCGGATGCCGGGGCAGCCTCGTCGGCATAGGCCGCGCCTGTCAGGCCGCACAGCATGGCCAGCAAGGCGAAAAGCGCAAATAGTTTTTTCATCTCATCGCTCCTTATAGTGCTTCCGGACCGGTCTCGCCGGTACGGATGCGGATAACTTGTTCGAGGTCTTGAACGAAGATCTTGCCGTCGCCGATCTTGCCGGTCTGTGCAGATTTCTCGATGGCTTCGATCACGCTGTCCAGCTGGTCGGCCTTGATGGCCGCCTCCAGTTTGATCTTGGGCAGGAAATCGACTACATATTCCGCACCGCGATACAGCTCGGTGTGCCCCTTTTGCCGTCCAAAGCCCTTGACTTCGGTGACAGTGATTCCCTGAACGCCAATGGCGGACAGCGCTTCACGCACTTCGTCGAGCTTGAACGGCTTGATGATTGCAGTGACGATTTTCATATTCACTTCTCCTTGAGTTGAGCGGGACTCTTCGCCCCGCTTGCCTGGCTACCTACTTACTAAATTAGAACGTGCGGCTAAGGGCCACAACTGCGACGCCTTTACCCAACTTGTTGGTCGTTCCATAAACCGTGCTGTTATAGAACGCGGTAGCATTTGTATTGCTGTAGGTCAGGCTAGCCGCATAACCATTCGTCAAATCTTTGGAAACACTGATGTTGTAGTCAGAGTATGTAGGTGAACCAGCAGCAATGGCAGCGTTGTACTTGGCAGAAGACCCCGAATAGCTTTGCTTGCCATAGTGAGCACCTAGAGTGTAAGTCGTATCCGGGATTGGGTAACTTGCGGTAAGATCGATATAGTTGGTTCCACTCGCATCCGGCACACCGAAAGTATCACCCAGGCTGTAAGAGTACTTTACGTAAAAATACGAGTAGCTGACTTTTCCGTATATCTCGTTGGTATCACCCTTGGTTGCACCTGGTGCGTAGGTTCCTGGATAGTTATAGCGCAGGAAGCCTACGTCATATCCGACTGCACCAGCTGTACCTCTGTATCCGCCGTACGTGTCAAGTTCCAAACCTGCATTGGCGGCAGCTCCACCGTCACTCAACCAGCTGATGCTTGAACCCCATGTACCGATATACAGGCCATTGGCATTTGCATAGTCAAAACCGCCCTGGATGGCCGGCTTGCCACCAGTTTGCGAAATACCGCGATACAGGTAGTTGGTCGTCAGAGCCACGTTGGTAGAAAATGGCGACGCCGGTGCCGCTGGAGCGTCATCAGCCATTGCGCTCGCAGAGAAAGCAGAGACCAAGGCAGCAACTAGCAGTTTATTCTTAAGCATGGTGTTTCCTTTCGTTATGTAATTAGGTGGGATGAAAGTATCCACGCCTACCTCTCAGCAGAAACTGTGCCAACCACGAAATACCGCGCCAATACTCGGTTTGTGACAGGATCATAATTGTTTTGGAAAGTGCGGCGCACCAAGTCCATGCACGAAAACAGTGCGGCGCACTCAGGCGGTGCGCCAACTATTTGCTACACTAGCGCCCTATTCCATTTAGGGTTAATCGTTATGCTGAACGCCAAATTTTTCGAAGAGATGTCCTCCAAATTGAGCGAAGCCGTTGCCAACAGCCCCGCCAAGGATTTCGAGAAGAATGCCAGGGCTATGCTGGCTCAAGGATTCGCCAAGCTCGATCTGGTCACGCGCGAGGAATATGAAGTGCTGGCGCAACGCCTGGAGAAACTCGAAGCGCGTCTTGCCGCGCTCGAAGAAAAAAAATAATCTGCCATGGGCCTGGCCGTTCTGTACAGCCGCGGTCTTGCCGGCATGGACGCGGCGCTGGTCACCGTTGAGGTGCACCTCGCCAACGGCTTGCCCAATTTCACGATCGTCGGACTTCCGGAGACAGAGGTAAAGGAAAGCAAGGACCGCGTCCGCGCTGCGTTGCAAAATTGCCAGTTCGAGTTTCCCGCCCGGCGCATCACCGTCAACCTTGCCCCCGCCGACCTGCCAAAAGAGAGCGGACGTTTCGACCTGCCCATCGCGCTGGGCATACTGGCGGCATCCGGCCAGATACCTTCGGACAAACTTGCCGAATATGAATATGCAGGCGAACTGGCGCTGACCGGTGAATTGCGCGCCATACGCGGAGCGCTGGCGATGACTTACCGCGCCGCGAACAGCGGACGTGCATTTATCCTGCCCGCGATCAACGCCGCCGAAGCTGCGCTGGTGGAAGACGCCGTTGTCTATCCCGCGCAATCGCTGCTGCAAGTGGCGGCCCATCTGGCCGGACGGGATGCGTTGACGCGGCACGTACCCGATACGCAAACCGCCATTCCGCACTACCCGGACATGCGCGATGTCAAAGGCCAGACGCAATGCAAGCGTGCGCTTGAGATCGCCGCCGCGGGAGGGCATAGCGTGCTGATGTCCGGCCCGCCCGGTACCGGCAAGAGCATGCTCGCCGCTCGCTTCCCCGGCCTCCTGCCGCAAATGACCCAGCAGGAGGCGCTGGAAAGCGCCGCCATGCAATCCCTGGGCGGCATGTTCGAAGTGGAAAACTGGAAACGCAGACCTTACCGGTCTCCCCACCACACGGCCTCGGCCGTGGCCATGGTCGGCGGCGGCAGCAATCCGCGTCCCGGCGAAATCTCGGTCGCCATGCATGGTGTATTGTTTCTGGATGAACTGCCGGAATTCGACCGGGGCGTGCTCGAGGTGCTGCGGGAGCCCCTTGAAAGCGGACGCATCACCATCTCTCGCGCGGCACGCCGGGCCGATTTTCGTGCGCAGTTCCAGCTGGTTGCCGCGATGAACCCGTGTCCCTGCGGTTATCTCGGGCACTACAACGGCAAATGCCGCTGCACGCCGGACCAAGTCTCGCGCTATCGCGGCAAGATATCCGGTCCGCTGCTGGATCGCATCGACATCCAGATCGAAGTTCCCGCCGTGCCGCAGGAAGACTTGCTCAAACAGGCCGACGGCGAACACAGCGCGCCGATACAGGCCAGGGCCGAAGACGCGCGGCAGCGGCAGCTTGCGCGCCAAGGCAAACCCAACGCGCTGCTCTCAGTCACTGAAATCGACACATGGTGCGCGCCCGATACGCAGGGAGAGGCGCTGCTGCGCCAAGCCATCACCCGTCTGGATCTTTCAGCACGGGCCTACCACCGGATACTCAAAGTGGCGCGCACGATCGCCGACCTGGCGGGCTGCGAAAACATCCTGGCGGTTCACGTCGCCGAAGCCGTGCAATATCGGCGCATGAGCTTTTAAATCCCGTCATCCGAACAGGCGCGCGAATATCCCCTTGTTTTCTTTCTGCAAATCAGGATGCGCCTGCAGATGCTCCTTTGCCAGCTCAACATAGTCGGTATCGTCGTGCTTCAGGTGGTCCAGCAGCCAACTGGTCAAAAAACTTTCCAGCTCTCCCGTAATATCCTCGCCTTCGGCAAATCGGGCCTGAAAGCCGGTCAGGCGCTTGGCAAACTGGACATGCAATCTCCGGTGGGCGTTGATATACGGATATCCCACCTCTTCCTGTATCTTTTCTTCGAAATTGAAGTGATAGATCGTGTGATCGATCAGTGCATCGATCAACCTGCCGATCTCCCTGTTCGAGTGGGTGCCTGAGTGTATGTCATCCAGTTGATTGATGTATTCGAGTATCTTGCGGTGTTGCTGATCGATGACCTCGATACCGACGCTGAACTGTTCCGACCATAGCAATTTAGCCATTGATGCTCCTAAACATGAGTACATGCCGCACATTCCATCCAGGAATGACTGCCGAAAGACTGGGTAATAACCTTTTCAATGGTATTGATTATCTCGGGCCGCATCAAGCCGCGCTCTGCAGCATGCTAAAATCCGCGTCCTTTTATCGACTTACGCACCATGAGCCACGCACCGCACCCTATCGAAAAGCTCCTGCAACAGCGCATCCTGATCCTGGACGGTGCGATGGGAACCATGATCCAGCGCTACAGGCTGACCGAGGCCCACTATCGCGGGACGGAACTGTTCGGTGACTACAAGGGCGAGCGCAAGACCTTCGCCGACCATCCGATCGATGTGAAGGGCTGCAACGACCTGCTGCTGCTGACCCAGCCGCACATCATCGGCGGCATCCATCGCGAATACCTGGAAGCGGGCGCGGACATCCTCGAGACCAGCACTTTCAACTCCACCTCCGTCTCGATGGCGGATTACGAGTTGCAGCATCTGGTATACGAACTGAACGTTGCAGGAGCCAGACTGGCGCGCGGGTTGTGCGATGAGTTCTCCACTGCCGACAAACCGCGCTTCGTCGCCGGCGTGCTCGGCCCGACCGGGCGCACCGCCTCGATCTCGCCGGACGTCAACGATCCCGGTGCGCGCAACGTCACTTTCGACGAACTTGTGGAAAGCTACGCCGAAGCGATACGCGGCCTGCTCGACGGCGGCGCGGACATCCTGATGGTCGAGACCATCTTCGACACGCTCAACGCCAAGGCCGCGCTGTTCGCCATCGAACGCCATTTCGAGCAACACGGTATGAGCGTGCCGATCATGATCTCCGGCACGATCACCGATGCCTCCGGGCGCACGCTTTCCGGCCAGACGACTGAAGCCTTCTGCAATTCGCTGCTGCATGCCAAGCCGCTGTCCATCGGCCTCAACTGCGCGCTGGGCGCCGAACTGATGCGACCCTACGTGGAAGAGATGTCGCGCGTGGCGAGTTGCTACGTGAGCGCCCACCCCACCGCGGGCCTGCCCAATCCCTTGTCGGAGACCGGCTACGACGAAGCGCCGGAGACGACAGCCAAGCTGGTGAAGGAATTTGCCACCAGCGGTTTCCTCAACATCGCCGGGGGTTGCTGCGGTACTTCGCCAGCGCACATCAAGGCCATTGCCGAAGCATTGAAAGATGTGCCACCGCGCAAGCTGCCGGACATCGAGAAGAAATGCCGCCTGTCGGGACTGGAACCTTTCAACATCGGCGACGACTCGCTGTTCGTCAACGTGGGTGAGCGCGCCAACGTCACCGGTTCAGCCAAGTTCAAGCGGCTCATTCTGGATGGTAAATATGACGAGGCGCTGGAAGTCGCCAAACAACAGGTGGAAACCGGCGCACAGGTGATCGACGTCAACATGGACGAGGCGATGCTGGATGGCGAAGCCGCCATGGTGAAGTTCCTCAACCTGATCGCCTCCGAACCGGACATCTCCAAGGTGCCGCTGATGATCGACTCCTCCAAGTGGAGCATCATCGAGGCGGGGCTGAAGTGCGTGCAGGGCAAGTCCATCGTCAATTCCATCTCGCTCAAGGAAGGCGAGGAGAATTTCATCAGGCACGCCACGCTGGTGCGCCGCTACGGCGCCGCTGCGGTGGTGATGGCGTTCGACGAACAGGGGCAGGCCGACACCTACGAGCGCAAGACTTCAATCTGCAAACGCAGCTACGACATCCTGGTGGACAAGGTCGGCTTCCCGCCGGAGGACATCATCTTCGACCCGAACATCTTCGCCATTGCGACGGGCATCGAGGAGCACAACAACTACGCCGTGGACTTTATCGAAGCGACGGCCTGGATCAGGAAGAACCTGCCCTACGCCAAGATCTCCGGCGGCGTATCCAACGTGTCGTTCAGCTTCCGCGGCAACGATCCGGTGCGCGAGGCGATCCACACCGTTTTCCTGTACCACGCGATCAAGGCCGGCATGGGCATGGGCATCGTCAACGCCGGGCAGCTCGGCGTGTACGAGGAGATCCCCAAGGACCTGCGCGATGCGGTGGAAGACGTGGTGCTCAACCGCCACCCCGATGCGGGCGAGAAGCTGGTCAAACTGGCGGAATCCGTCAAGGGCGGCAGCAAGGAACAGGTCGAAGACCTCGAATGGCGCAAGGGCACGGTACAGGAACGCCTGACCCATGCGCTGGTGCGCGGTATCACCACCTATATCGTCGAGGACACCGAAGAAGCGCGCCTGCAGGCCAAATTCCCGGTCGAAGTCATCGAGGGCCCGTTGATGACCGGCATGAACGTGGTCGGCGACCTGTTCGGCGCGGGCAAGATGTTCCTGCCGCAAGTGGTGAAATCGGCACGCGTGATGAAGCAGGCCGTGGCACACCTGATACCCTACATCGAAGCCGAAAAATTGCGCTCCGGCGACACCAGCACCAAGGGCAAGATCGTGATGGCCACGGTGAAGGGCGATGTGCACGATATCGGCAAGAACATCGTCACCGTGGTGCTGCAGTGCAACAACTTCGAAGTAGTGAACATGGGCGTGATGGTGCCGTGCCAGCAGATCCTCGACACGGCGCGCGAACACAACGCCGACGTTATCGGCCTCTCGGGGCTGATCACGCCTTCGCTGGAAGAGATGGCACATGTGGCGAAGGAGATGGAACGCCAGGGCTTCAAGATACCGCTGCTCATCGGTGGTGCAACCACTTCGCGTGTGCACACCGCGGTTAAGATCGAACCCAACTACCCGAGCGGCGCCACCGTGTACGTCAACGACGCCTCGCGCGCAGTGGGCGTGTGCAGCAACCTGCTCTCCACGACCCTGCGCGACGATTATGTGGCGGAGATCAAGGCCGACTACGTGGCCGTGCGCGCCCAGCACGAAGGCAAGAAGGGCAAGGCGAGCTACGTCACGCTGGAAGAAGCGCGCCGGCATGGCGTGAAGACCGACTGGAAGCAATACACGCCGCCCAAGCCCAAGTTACTGGGCGTACAGAAGCTGGAGAACTATCCGCTCGACATCCTCGTCGACTTCATCGACTGGACGCCGTTCTTCCAGGCCTGGGAACTGGCGGGACGCTATCCGAAGATCTTGCAGGACGAAGTGGTGGGCGAGGAGGCGCGCAAGCTGTTCGCCGATGCACAGGCGATGCTGAAGAAGATCGTCAAGGAAAAGTGGCTCACCGCCAATGCGGTATTCGGCCTGTTCCCTGCAAACACCGTGAACAGCGACGACATCGAGATCTACACCGACGACAAGCGCAAGAAGATCGCGATGACCTGGCACAACCTACGCCAGCAGACGAAGAAGCCGGACGACATCCCGAACTACTGCCTGGCCGATTACATCGCGCCGAAAGAAAGCAAGGTCAAGGATTATATCGGCGCCTTCGCCGTCACGACCGGCATCGGCATCGATGCGCGCGTGGCCGAGTTCGAGAAACAGAACGACGACTACAATGCGATCATGCTGAAATCCCTCGCAGATCGCCTTGCAGAGGCGTTTGCGGAGCACCTGCACCTGCGCGTGCGCCGCGAATTCTGGGGCTATGCCACGGACGAACAACTGGGCAACGAGGACATCATCGCCGAGAAATACCGCGGCATCCGCCCCGCACCCGGCTATCCCGCCTGCCCCGAGCACACCGAGAAAGGCCCCTTGTTCGAATTGCTGCAGGCGCCGCAGAACGCCGGCATTACTGTCACCGAGAGCTTCGCGATGCTGCCCACTGCAGCCGTGAGCGGCTTCTATTTCTCGCACCCGCAGGCGCAGTACTTTGCCACTGGCAAGATCGACAAGGACCAGGTAGCGGACTATGCGAAGCGCAAGGGCTGGACGGTGGAAGAAGCGGAACGGTGGCTGGCGCCGGTGTTGAGCTACTGAATCCATTACCGAGGAGAATCCAAATGATCACACCATTTACTGGGCAATATTTGGCTTCTTTGGAAATTAATGGTTATCGCGGTCATTTAACAATCAATGTCGATAGTGACCGTCAAGGACAAGGTTTGGCTTATCTAGTCCTTTATAAGGACGACCCGTCGGCATTTTTGATATTTGATTGCAAGCTAAATAAAGAAGAGGGAGGTATTTCTGGTACTGCAAAAAGGTCTCTAAGACTTGAAGCTGTACATAACAAGAAAACTGAGCCTCTGAATGAAGAGCCACCTTTGATTACTCTTCGGATCGACACGAGCAAAATTCCTCACAAACTCGCCTATAGCGATGCAGATGGGCAACATGAATTATTGCTTCAACCAGTTGCCTCCGATGTTCATGCCGAGGTTGTCCGTTTAGATACATGGAGGGAGTTCAAGGTTTGGGTTGAGTCCATACGAGTAAAAGATGCCAAAGCTATTTTTCGCGGCATATCCAGGGCTCGCTATGGATTAAAGACCAGTTTTCATAGAACAGGTCGTGCCGATTTAGAGCGGTATAGGGATTTTGATTTTCCGGTGTTTCGAGATTTAGCTGAAACAATAGGTGGTCTGAAATTTTCCTTTGAACCTGATGATAATGGTGCTCTTTGGGGATATGCACAACATCATGGCTTCCCCACCCCTTTACTTGATTGGACGGAATCACCTTACATTGCAGCATATTTTGCTTTTTCTGAAAGGCTGCAGCCCCAAGGAGATGATGCAGAGTTTGTAAAAATTTATTATCTGAATGGGCAGTTTGTAGAATCTCAACGTCCGCCGAATCTACAGATAGCCGATGTTTTCCCAAGAGTTTGGGTATTTAGACCCAGCTCAAAAGGAAATCAACGTTTAGTGTTTCAACAAGGGCAATTTCTTCATTCAAACATTGTCGAGATAGAAGCGTATTTGATGTCGCTTCCCCATCAAGGGGATTGGCCTTTGATTAGTGCAGTTGAAATGCCGGCATCATTAGCATCAGAAGTGATTGACGAACTAGCCTATATGGGAGTGAGTCATCTTTCATTATTTCCGGGACTAGATGGAGCTGCGCGTCACGCTACCTTCAGACAATTTTATCGACCAAACAAAATCTAATTTTGACTTAACCTAAAGAGAAAGACATGACCACCCTCATCAAAACCGATACCAAACTGGGCGAAGGCTCTGAAGCGCAAGCTGGACAGACCGTCATCGTGCATTACACCGGCTGGCTCTTCGACGCGAGCGCGCCCGGCAACAAGGGCAAGAAGTTCGACAGCTCGCTCGACCGCAACGAACCGTTCGACTTCCCGCTCGGCGGCGGGCGCGTGATCAAGGGCTGGGACCAAGGCGTGCAGGGCATGAAGGAGGGCGGCGAGCGCACGCTGGTGATCCCGCCGGAGATGGGCTACGGGCCGCGCGGCGCGGGCGGCGTGATCCCGCCGAATGCGACGCTGGTGTTCGACGTGAAGCTGCTCAAGGTGATCAAGACCGATATGATCGACACCACGGTCGGCGAAGGCGAAGAAGCCAAAGCGGGACAGACCGTGACCGTACATTACACCGGCTGGCTGTTCGACAAGAACGCGCCGGAGAACAAGGGTGCCAAGTTCGACAGCTCGCGCGACCGCGACGAGCCGTTCGACTTCCCGTTGGGCCAGGGCCATGTCATCACGGGCTGGGACGAGGGCGTGCAAGGCATGAAGGTGGGCGGTCATCGCACGCTGGTGATCCCGCCGGAGATGGGTTACGGCAAGCGCGGCGCAGGCGGCGCGATCCCGCCGAATGCGACGCTGGTGTTTGAAGTGGAGCTGCTGGAAGTAAATTAATTCAGGTGGGGCGGGCACGTTTTTCGTGCCCACGCGGAAACACTCGACCCGTACAGCGTGGGCAGAGCGCACGGGTAACGGCATAGCCGTTGGGACCCGTCGGCCTCCCCCTTGCGGGGACAAAGAACGTGCCCACCCTACAAAGCCACGGAGGAATCAAATGAAGCTCATCAATTTTTTACCGCTGGCCCTGTTGTTGGCGATCGGTACTGTTTCAACCAGCGCCTGCTCCGAGCAGGCCTCACCAACTGCCGTGACCGGCAAAGTGACCGAACTCGTCAAAACCGACGTCAAATTGGGCAAAGGCGCGGAAGCGACAGCGGGTCACAATGTGACCGTGCATTACACCGGCTGGCTGTACGACGAAGCGGCACCCGGGCACAAGGGCAAGAAGTTCGACAGCTCGCGCGACCGCAACGACCCGTTCGATTTCCCGCTCGGCGCGGGCCGTGTCATCAAGGGCTGGGATCAGGGCGTGGAAGGCATGAAGGTGGGCGGACAGCGCACGCTGATCATTCCCGCGAACCTTGGCTACGGCGCCCGCGGCGCGGGCGGCGTGATCCCGCCGAATGCAGCCCTTGTGTTTGATGTGGAACTGCTGGGAGTTAACTGAGCCGTTCGCCCTGACCCATCGACTTTGCTCAGGACTAAAGGCATTGTCGAAGGGGCCGTCAATTGGAGCCGCTCATGGTGAGCTTGTCGAACCATGAGCGGGATTTTGGATGACTGAACGATGAACCTGATCTCCAACCCGCTGCTGGTCACCGCGCTGATGCTCGCCGTGTCCAACCTGTTCATGACCTTCGCGTGGTACGGCCACCTGAAGAATTTTGCCCACTCGCCCTGGTATGTGGCGGCGCTGGCAAGCTGGGGTATCGCGCTGTTCGAGTACCTGATCCAGGTTCCCGCCAACCGTATCGGCTACACTCAGCTCAGTCTGGGGCAGCTGAAGATCATGCAGGAGGTGATCACGCTGACTATCTTCGTGCCGTTCGCGGTGCTGTACATGAACCAGCCGCTGAAGATGGACTACCTGTATGCGGGACTGTGCCTGATGGGCGCGGTGTATTTTATTTTTAGAACCTAAGCCGTCATTCCGGCGCAGGTCGGAATCCAGCTAGTCAATAATTCAGTGAAGCGGAACAAGACCCAACAGCATTTTTGATAACTGCACTGGATTCCGGCCTGCGCTGGAATGACGAAATCGGAGTTGGTAATGAGCAAACCGAAGCACATCCACATCCTCGGCATCTGCGGCACCTTCATGGGCGGCATCGCGGCCATCGCCAAGCAGTCGGGCTATCGCGTCACCGGCTGCGACGCCAACGTCTATCCGCCGATGAGCACTCAGCTTGAGGCACAGGGTATCGAACTGATCGAGGGCTGGGGCGTAGAGCAGCTCGAACTGAAGCCGGACGTGTTCGTCATCGGCAACGTGGTGTCGCGCGGCAATCCGCTGATGGAAGAGATATTGAACCGCAATCTGCCCTACGCTTCCGGCCCGCAATGGCTTGCGGATACGCTGTTGCGCGACAAGTGGGTGCTGGGCGTGGCGGGCACGCACGGCAAGACCACCACCACGTCGATGCTGGCGTGGATACTGGAACATGCGGGACTGAACCCCGGCTTCCTGATCGGCGGCGTGCCGCAGAACTTCGGCATCTCGGCACGCATAGGAGGTCTCCCCTCGCCCGCAAGCGGGAGAGGGGCTGGGGGTGAGGGGCAGTCGTTCTTCGTCATCGAGGCAGACGAATATGACACCGCGTTCTTCGACAAGCGCTCGAAGTTCGTGCACTACCACCCGCGCACCGCGATCCTGAACAACCTCGAATTCGACCACGCCGACATCTTCCCCGACCTGGCGGCCATCGAGACGCAGTTCCACCATCTGGTGCGCACTGTGCCGGGCAACGGGCTGGTGGTGTGCAACGGGCGCGAGGAATCTCTGGCGCGCGTGATCCAGCGCGGCTGCTGGACGCCGGTGGAGAAGTTCGGCTCGGATGAGGGATGGAACATCGACGCCAGCGATCAGGTATCGCTCAACGGCAAGGTGCAGGGCACGCTGAAATGGAACCTGATGGGCGAGCACAACCGCATGAACGCGTTGGCTGCATTGGCCGCCGCCCGTCATGCCGGCGTGCCCGTCGCGCAAGGCCTGGCTGCTCTCGCTGAATTCAAGAATGTGAAGCGCCGCATGGAAGTGCGCGGCACGGTCAACGGCATCACCGTGTACGACGACTTCGCACACCACCCCACCGCCATCGACACCACTGTGGCCGGGCTGCGCCACAAGGTCGGCAAGGCACGCATCCTTGCCGTGCTGGAACCGCGCTCCAACACCATGAAGCTGGGGGTGATGAAGGATGCCTTGCCCGGCAGCCTGAAGGATGCCGACCTGGTGTTCTGTTATGGCGCCAACCTCGGCTGGGACGCCGCCGCGTCGCTCGCCTCGCTGGGCGACAAGGCTGTGGTCAAGGACGACCTGGGCCTGCTGATCGAAGCCATCGCTGGCGCAGCGAAGCCCGGCGACCAGATCCTGGTGATGAGCAACGGCGGCTTCGGCGGGATACACGAAAAGCTGTTGCAACGCCTGGCGCAGTGAATACGTACGCGTTCCGCCTGCTCAATGTGTTTGCCATCGCCGGCGATCCCTTCTCCGGCAACCCGCTGGCGGTTTTTGAAGATGCCCGCGGCCTGAGCGACGACCAGATGCAGGCAATCGCGCGGCAGATGAACCTGTCGGAGACGACGTTCATCTTCCCCAGCGAGCGCGCCAGCGCAGAAGTCCGCATCTACACCCCTTCTTTCGAGATGCCGTTCGCCGGGCATCCCACGCTGGGCACGGCACATGTCGTGCGTTCGCTCACCCATGCCGGCGACAGCCTCACGCTGGAGATGAAGGCGGGCATCATCCCGGTCACGGCCCAGGATAACCGCTGGGAACTGCAGGCCAACGCCGCCAGGACACGGCCGGTCGAGGCCGCGCATGCCGAACTGGCCAGCATGCTGGGACTCGATGTTGCGGACATCGGCGAACGGCCGCTGTGGGTCGATACCGGCAGCGAGCAGCTGATCATCCCGCTGCGTTCTGTCGCCGCCGTCGGGCGCGCATCGCCGGACATCAAACTGATGGCGCAGCATGCTTTCTCGCCGGTCCGCGGCGCCAGCATGGCCTATGTTTGGGCGATGAATGATGCCGGCGAAATCGTCTCGCGTTTCTTCTTTCCCAAAACGGGTTCGATCGCCGAGGATCCGGCCACCGGCTCGGCCTGCGCCAATCTCGGCGGCTGGTTCGTTGCCAATGGCGAGACACTGCCTTTCCAGCGCATCATCCATCAGGGTGCTTCCGTGGGACGTCCGTCGTTGCTGGGTTTGCGGGTAGAGCCGGACGGATGGGTCTTTGTCTCGGGCCTGGTGATCGAACTTGGACGCGGGGAGATCGGCCTGTAAGTTCCAGGGAAACGCCGATTAATCCCGTTCGGCCGATCACTGCAGGATAAATTCAACCACTTCGAGGGGCGTGTCCGAAAACGACTGGCCGAGACTGATCTGCCCGGCCCCGTGCAGCACGATTTGCTGGTGATTGAGCTGGATGACTTGTCCGTCGCTGAAGCGGACCAGTGTGCCGTTCGCGCTGTGGTCGGTTAGCAGGAATTTGCCGAAGTTGTATTCGATGAGTGCATGCTGGCGCGATGCCAGTTTGCTGTGAATCACCAGATTGCAGGTTTCGTCCCGGCCCAATAGCGCGCTCCTTGCGTTCTCGTTGAGCGTCAAGACTTGCTGGCGATGGCGCAGGAGCAACTCATGCCGGCTAAGCGCTTCAGCGGGTTTGCGGAATGCCGACATGCCGATGCGCGTGCTCAACGTATCGTCTTTTTCCCAGATGACCTGGAAGATGGAGAGCGTGCCTTCCTTGCCGCGCAGCTCGCCACGCATCACGGGGCGGGCTTTCTTGCGCAATTCCGGCGGCAACTGGTCCACCACAGTCTGGGTAGTGAGTATCTGCCTGGCTCTGGTGATCGCGGTGACGCGTGCGGCGACGTTGACGGCATCGCCGAATACATCGCCGGACTCCCGGATGACTTCACCGCAATGCACGCCGATGCGCACATAGATATGCTGTCCGTTGACGGGATCCTGTTCTTCCATCGCCATCTGCATGTCGCGCGCGGCATCCACCGCGGCGGTGACACTGGCGAATGTGCACATGATCTCGTCGCCTATGGTCTTGATCAGAGTACCCTGATGCCTCGCCATTTCCCGTTTCAGCACATCCAGTGTGCGCGAGACCAGAAGCAGCGCCAGTTCATTCCCGAGCTTGTCGTAAAGCGCGGTACTGCCGCTGATGTCCGCGAACAGAATCGAAAGTTGCGATTTTTGCTGCCCTGTATTCATTAGCCGTTTGCGCCGAATATCATCCTTTTTGCCACGAATCTCTTGACCGGCGGCAGGCAATCGAGCAGCGTCAACGCAGCGGAACGCACATGTCCCAGTAGCGGCAAGTCGTTGGAGAACAGGCGCACGAGGCCGTCAGTAAAGCGGATGCCCGCATTGCGGTCGATGCGGCGCGACTTGCGGTATGCGGCGCACATCGCTGCCGAACCGATGTTGTCCGGCGCGCTGTCGAGTATGGCCTGTGCCAGTTCCCATGCATCGCGGATGCCCATGTTGAATCCCTGGCCGGCTACCGGATGCAGGGTCTGCGCGGCATTGCCGATGAGCACCGTGTGGGGAAACGTGATGTCGGGTGCGCGTTTCAGGCGCAGGGGGTAGCAGCTGCGTTTGCCGACGCTGGTGAAGCTGCCGACCCGGTCGCCGAAATGTTCCTGCAGGTTTTGCAGGAACGCCCGGTCGTCCCAGGTCAACATCTCCTGCGCCTTGTCATGAGAGGCCGTCAGAACCAGCTCGTAGCCGTCCAGATACGGCAGCAACGCCATCGGGCCCTGCGGGGTGAAGTGCTCATACGCCTTGCCACTGGCGGGCTGCGAGCTGGTGACATGGGCGATCACGCCGCTTTGACCGTAATCCTGCACCTGCGGCGGGTGCGATGCTTCCAGCAATTTGCCGCCCTCGGCGACGACGGCAAGACGCGCGTTGAGTGTGTGCGTCTGGCCCTGGTATTGATAAGTGATGACGGCGTTTTCGTTCGTGCTGCCCAGATCGCTTACCGTGGCTCCGTAGAGGCAGGTAATGTCCGTGTTGTGCAGGACTTTCTGCAAAGCGGCATGCAGTGCTGTGTAGGGCAGGACATAACCCATCTCCGACACCTTCATCTCATCGGCATGCATGGTGGTATGTCCGGGCGAATTCTTCTGGGTGACTTCGATGGTCTTGATGCCGCTGACGTTCTTTATCCTGTTCCATGCGCCCAGGCGCTGCAGCAGCAATCGCGTGCCATAGGACAGTGCCAGCGCGCGCGGATCGGTGGTGTTGATCTCGGAATCGCGCGCTTCGAGCAATACCACGTTCAGGTCGTTGCCCTGCAAGGCGATCGCCAGCGCAGCACCGACCGGGCCGCCACCGATGATCGCGACATCGCACCTGTTCTCATTCATGGCGCATGACCTCCTCGATCTCGCCGACGGTCTTCGGTGCATCCTGCGTGATCACTTCATTGCCCTTTGCCGTGATCAGCACGTCGTCCTCGATGCGGATGCCGATGTTCCACAGGCCGCGCGGCACGCTGTCGGCCGGGCGGATATAACAGCCGGGTTCGACCGTGAGCATCATGCCCGGTTGCAGGGGTCGCCATTGGTCGCCGATCTTGTATTCGCCGACGTCATGCACGTCCATGCCCAGCCAGTGCCCGGTGCGGTGCATGTAGAACTGCTTGTAGCTTTCGGTTTCCAGTACCGATTCGACGGAGCCCTGGCAGAGCTTCAGATCGATGAATCCCTGCGCCAGCACACGCAGGGCGGCCTCATGCGGCGCACTCCACAGCTTGCCGGGGCTGGCGGCGGATATTGCGGCGGCCTGTGCGGCAAGCACGATCTCGTACACGTCTTTCTGGGCGGCGCTGAACTTGCCGTTCACCGGAAAGGTGCGCGTGATGTCGGACGCGTAGCCGTCAAGCTCGCAACCCGCATCGATCAGCAGCAGGTCGCCATCGTTGAGGCGTGCGTTATTGCCCACGTAGTGCAGCGTGCAGGCATTCGCACCGCCCGCGACGATGCTGGTGTAGGCCGGATGGCGCGCGCCGTGGCGGCAGAACTCATGCAGCAGTTCGGCTTCCACTTCGTATTCGTGTTTGCCCGGACGGGTGAAGCGCATGGCACGACGATGCGCGCCGCAGGATATCCTGGCGGCACGATGCATGATGTCCTGTTCGTGCACGTCCTTGATCAGGCGCATTTCGTTGACCAGCTCGCGCACGTCGCGGATCTCGCCTGGCGCCCGGATGCCGCTGCGCGACTTCGCCTTCACGGCTTCGCGCAGCCTGATGATGCGTGTGTCCCAGCCGGCGTCTGCGCCCACCGGGTAATACAGCACCGGCTGGTTGCCCATCAGTTCGACCAGTTTCTCGTCCAGCTGTGCGATGGAATAGGCAGCGTCGAAGCCGAACTTTTCGCTCGCCCCATCCGGACCGTAACGGAAGCCATCCCATATCTCGCGTTCCGCATTCTTCTCGCGGCAGAACAGGATGGTCTGCATCTGGTCGCCCGCGACCAGAACCAGCACCGCTTCCGGTTCGGTAAAGCCGGTCAGGTAATAAAAATGGCTGTCGTGGCGATAGTCGTAATGCGTGTCCGCGTTGCGGGCCACTTCCGGCGCGGTGGGGATGATGGCGATACCCTGCCGCATCAGGGCTTGCAGGCGTTTGCGGCGTTCCGGGAAATGAGAGATGTCAGTCATGGCGACCATTCTGCGGCGCGCGCAGCTGCTTGTCGAGTTCATCCAGCCGTTGCGGCGTTCCCACATCGACCCAGATACCCTGATGGTGCTCGCCGCTGACCCTGTCCAATGCGATCTGCTCGCGCAGCAAGGGCGCCAGGGGCGCTTTGGCCCCGCGCCTCATAAGGGCAAACAGGGAGGGACGATACAGGCCGATGCCGCTGAAAGTCAGGATTCGGGATGCAGGATTCGGGATACAGGATTCGGCAGGAGATTCGGGGATGACGCGGTTTCCCTGCAGGATGAAATCACCCTTCGCGTTGTGTTCCGGGTTGCCCACCAGCACCAGGTGCACAGTGTCTTCGCTATGTTGCATCTGTTCGGCGCGCGCAAGAAGCCGCGAGAAATCGTAATCGCAATAGATGTCTCCGTTGACGACCACGAAGGGCTCGTTGCCCAGCAAGGGCAAGGCGAAGGCGATGCCGCCCGCCGTTTCCAGCGCCGTGCCTTCGTCCGAATAATGGATGTTTGCCCCGAACTGGCTGCCGTCGCCCAATGCCTGCTCGATCTGGGCACCGAGGTGGGCGTGATTGATGACGAGGTCGGTTATGCCTGCGCGGACCAGCCGCTCGATATGCCACACGATGAGCGGCTTGCCTCCTGCCTGCAGCAGCGGTTTGGGCGTGTGGTCCGTGAGCGGGCGCATGCGTTCGCCGCGGCCGGCTGCAAGGATCATCGCCTTCATGGTTTTACGTCTTTCACGATTGCCCTGATTCCCGCAAGGGGCAGGCCGTGGTTGCAGGGGGCCGAAGCCCGGACAACACACGCACGATAGAGAGGGGTGCGAAGCATCAGGTCGAAGCCCCGGTCTGCTGCGCGTGCATCTCCAGCTCCATCAGCAGGACCAGCAGCGGCTTCAAGTCGATGTAACGTTCGCAGGCACGGCGCAGGTAATCCATCACCAGCGGCATGTCTTTCAGGTAGCCGTCCTTGCCGTCGCGGTGGTACAACCGTGCGAAGATACCGAGCACCTTGATGTGACGCTGCACGCCCATCATTTCGTAGTCGCGGTAGAACTCGCCGAAATCTTCACGCACCGGCAGTCCGGCTTTGCGTGCCTTCTCCCAGTAGCGAATGATCCAGTCCATGATCTCTTCCTCTTCCCAGCGGATGTAGGCATCCTTGAACAATGATACGAGGTCGTAGGTGATGGGGCCGAACACCGCGTCCTGGAAATCCAGGACGCCAGGCGAGATCAGAAAATCGCCCTTCTCGTTTGCCCTCTCTCCCGCGGGTGGCACAGAGTTGGAGAGGGGGGGTTCGATATACATCAGGTTGCGCGAGTGGTAATCGCGGTGCACATACACGCTTGGTTGTTCAAGGTTATTTGCGAGGATGCGGGCGAATACTTCTTCCAGCTTGGCTTGTTGTTTGGCGCTAAGTGTCACTCCCAGATGCCTGGAAATGTACCATTCGGGAAACAGGTTCAACTCGCGGCGCAATAGCGCCTCGTCATAAGGCGGCAGTTCGTTCTCGCGCGAAGCCAACTGGATACGGATCAAGGCGTCGGTCGCTGCACCGTATAGCGCCGTTGCGTTCTGCTGCGTCAGCGCTTGCAGATAAGTCGTGTTGCCGAGATCGGATAGCAACAGGAATCCCTGCTTCAGGTCTTGTGCATGGACATGCGGCACATGCGTGCCCGCCTCTTCGAACAATTTGGCGACATGCAGGAACGGCCTGCAATCTTCATGTTGCGGTGGCGCGTCCATCACAACCCTTGTCGACCCGTCCGCAAACGTGGCGCGGAAGTAGCGGCGGAAGCTGGCATCGGCGGAAGCGGGGGCAATGGTGAAGGTTTGGTTCGGGTACAGGCTGGAAAGCCAGTCAGTTAGCTGATTTTGGCGCTGCATTTGATTGCCTTAATGATGGTTTTGTGCGATTTTAGCACCTTAAATATATTTGCCCCGCACCATGCCTTTTCGCTTTTCCCCAGTTGCGATTCTTGTACTAGGACTGTTTCCGCTACTCGGCCATGCCGAGGACACCGCGTTGCAATTGAAGCTGGATCGCACGTTCAAGCGGCATCCGGTCTCGACTGACGGCGCTGCCGCATTCATCAATGCCCAGCATGTGGAGTCCAAAAAGGACGACCAGATAGAGGCGAGCGGCGACGTCGAATTGCGCCAGAGCGGGCAGGTAGTCAGTGCCGGGCATATGATATACGGGCAGGTGACCAAGGATGTACTCGCCGAAGGCGGCGTGAGACTCGAACAACCCGGCGTCATTGTCACCGGACCGGTATTGAAGTTGAACCTTGCCACCGACCTGGGCGAGATGAGCCAGCCGCAGTACGAGTTTCCCGACAATCACGCGCGCGGCACGGCCGAAACCATGCATATTCTCGGCAAGCAGAGCTACTCCTTCGATAATGCGACCTTTACGACTTGTCCGGCAGGAAACGACGATTGGTTGCTGACCACGAATCGCCTGGATATCGATCGCAATACGCAGATCGGGATCTCGCATCAAACGGTGGTGGACTTCAAGGGTGTACCCGTACTCTATACGCCGTGGATGGACTTTGCCCTGAACGACAGTCGCCGCTCTGGTTTCCTGGCGCCCACATTCGGCAGCACTACAACGGGCGGTACGGAATTTTCCATACCCTATTATTGGAGTATCGCACCCAATCTGGATGCGACTCTCGCACCGCGCCTCATCGCCAAGCGCGGAACGCAATACAACACCGAGTTCCGTTATCTGGAGCCCGACTACGCCGGCCAGTTTCATTACGAGGAGATTTCGGATCACCAGACCGGCACGGCGCGGTCCTTCCTGGCAATGAAGCATACGCAAAACCTCGGTGGGGGGCTTGGCTATGCCATGGATGTCAGCCGCGTATCGGACGACAATTATTTCCGCGATCTGTCCACCACGGTAATGGGCACGTCGCAAACCATACTGATGCGCGACAACGCGCTGAGCTACAACACCGGCCCGTGGTCTGCCGTGGCGCGAGTGCAAAGCTTCCAGACGTTGCAGGACCCCCTCGCGCCGGTGGTGGCGCCTTACCGGCGCCAACCGCAACTGACGCTGAACGGGCAGGAGAGTTACGGGGACGCCGATGTCCGTTTTGCCAGCGAATACGTCGACTTTCGCCACGACACTCTGGTCAGCGGAGAACGATTGGTGCTGAACCCTACCGTGAGCTACCCATTGGTAGACAATCTCGGCTATTACGTGACACCCAAGCTGGGCCTGCATTACACGCAATACAAGATGGGTGCGAACAACACGTCGATGTTGCCTGACTCAACGCGTACCGTACCTATCTTCAGCGTGGACAGCGGCATGACATTAGAGCGCGACGTACCCGCTTTCCTCGGCAGCGATTATTTGCAAACACTGGAACCCAGGCTTTTCTACACGTACATTCCCTATCGGGACCAGACCCAGATGCCCGTTTTCGATTCGGCACTGGCGCCGCTGACCTTCGGGCAGCTGTTCACCGAAAACCGCTTTTTCGGCAGCGATCGCGTGGGTGATGCCAATGCGCTATCCGTGGCCATGACTTCGCGCATGATCGACAATGCGGACGGCACAGAGCGTCTGCGCGTGATGCTGGGAGAGCGCTTCAATTTCAGGGTACCGCAGGTGTACATATATACGCCCACGGAGAACACCGCCCGTTCCGACGTCCTGGCGGGCCTGGGTGGAAGGCTGACCAAAGCCTGGACAATGGACAGCCTGTACGAGTACAACCCCAATCAGTCTCAAACCATGATGTATAACGTGACGGCGCACTACAGACCGGAGCCGGGGAAGTTGCTGAATCTGGGTTACCGCTACACCAGCGAAACCCTGGCCCTGAACACCGGTTTGCCCTATGCCCTGCGCCAGGCGGATGTCTCGACCGAATGGCCGCTGTTCGGCCACTGGCTTGGGGTGGCGAGCTGGAGCTATTCGCTGATCGATAAAAGTCCTGTGGAGTCGCTAGTCGGGCTTGAGTATAATCAGGCCTGCTGGACGATGCGGTTCGTTGCGCAAAGTATGGTGACCGCCATCAACGTTAAATCGACTGGCATCTTCATACAACTTGAGTTGAACGATCTGGTGCGCATCGGTTCCGATCCGCTGGATGCATTGCGCCTCAGCGTGCCCGGTTATACCAAGATGAATAGCCTGCCTTCCGCTCAGCCCGACCCGGGCCTGCGTTGACCCGGAAAATAACCGAAAGAGAAAATGCCGAGCAAAAAAATATTCGCCTTCGTTCTGTTCGTCTTTGCAGCCTTTGCGTCTGCGGCGGAATCACCAAAACAGGGCGTGCCCATCGACAGCATCGAAGTCATCGTGAACGACGACGTCATTACCCATCTCGAACTGGAGAAGCGCGTCGTCAGCGTGACGAAGATGTTGCAGAGCCAGAAGACCGCGCTGCCTGACAAGAGCGTGCTGGAACGGCAGGTTCTCGAGCGCATGATCACCGAGATGCTGCTGGCGCAGTTTGCCAAGGAAAGCGGTTTACGCATCGACGATGCCCAACTCGACAAGACCATCCTGCGCATCGCACAACAGAACAAGTTTTCCACCGTGGCTGCTTTCCGCGCCAAGCTGGAACAGGACGGTACCGATTTCAAGGAGTTCCGCGAAGAGATACGCAACGAAATCATCTCCGTGCGCCTGCGCGAAAGGGAAGTCGACAGCAAGCTGGTCATCAGCGAAAACGACGTCGACAATTACCTGAGCAACCAGGAACGCCAGGAAGGGAAAGGCGATGAGTTGCTTCTGGCCCATATTCTGGTGGTCGTCCCGGAACAGGCCAGTGCGGACAAGATCCAGAACTATCGCAACCGCGCAGAGCAGGCGCTCGCCCAATTGCGCGGCGGCGCGTCTTTTGCGCAGGTAGCCGCCGGCTACTCCGACGCGCAGGATGCACTAAAAGGGGGAGAGATCGGATGGCGTCCCGCCGACCGCCTCCCCCCCATGTTCGCCGATGCTTTGGCGAAAATGAAGCCGGGAGATGTCAGTGATGTGCTGCGCAGCCCGAGCGGCTTTCATATCATCAAATTGCTGGACCGGCGCAACAAGGATGCAGCCGTCGTTGTCACGCAGACGCACGCCCGCCACATCCTGATCAAGACCAGCGAGCTGGTTTCCGAGAGCGAAGCGAAGAGCCGTTTGGAGGAAATCAAGCAGCGCATCGACAAGGGTTCCGATTTCGCCGAGGAAGCGCGATTGCATTCCGGCGACGGCAGCGCCTCACAGGGCGGCGACCTCGGCTGGTTGTCGCCCGGCGAAACCGTTCCCGAATTCGAAAGCGCAATGGACGCATTGAAGGTCGGCCAGGTCAGCGGCCTGGTGCAAACCGGTTTCGGCTGGCACCTGATCCAGGTGCTCGGACGTCGCAACACCGATGTAAGCGTCGAACAGAAACGCCTGCGCGCGCGCAATGCCATCCGCACTTTCAAGTCGGATGAGGCATACCAGGATTGGCTGCGCCAGTTGCGCGACCGCGCTTTTGTCGAGTATCACAACGACACGAAGTAATGCAGCGACCGCTCGCCATCACCGCAGGCGAACCCGCCGGTATCGGCCCTGATCTCTGCGTGCGACTGGCGCGACACGAGCTGCCGCTGGTGGTGATCGCCGACAAGGTGCTGTTGCAACAACGCGCTGCAAAGCTTGGCATCGATCTTCTGCTGTGTGATTACGTCGCCGCCGTGCCCCACCAGCCCGACAAACTGAGCGTGCTGCACGTCCCTCTGGTTCACCCCTCTCTGCCGGGAAAGCTCGATCCTGCAAACAGTGCTTATGTGCTGGAGACCTTGAGTCGTGCTGTACAGGGCTGCATGTCTGGTGAATTTTCCGGCATGGTCACCGCACCCGTGCACAAGGGCATCATCAACGATGCGGGCTTCGCCTTTACCGGGCACACGGAATTCCTTGCCGAGCAGTCGCACACTCCGCAGGTGGTGATGATGCTCGCCGGCGGGGGCATGCGTGTTGCACTGGTGACGACGCATCTGCCGTTGCGCAAGGTCGCGGATGCCATCACGGCACCGCTGCTTGAGAGTGTGCTGCGCATTCTGCAGAGCGATCTGCAACTCCGTTTTGGCATCGCCCAACCGCGCATCCTGGTCGCGGGACTCAATCCGCACGCCGGAGAAGACGGCTACCTCGGACGCGAGGAGATTGAAGTAATGAACCCCGTTCTGGACAAGCTGCGTGCCGAAGGCATGAAGGTCAGTGTGCCGTTGCCTGCCGACACGCTGTTCGCCCAGCACCGGCTGCAGGAATGCGACGCGGTGCTGACGATGTATCACGACCAGGGGCTGCCGGTGCTGAAGCACGCCAGTTTCGGCGGAGGGGTGAACATCACGCTGGGCTTGCCTTTCATCCGGACCTCGGTCGATCACGGCACCGCACTGGACCTGGCGGGTACCGGCAAGGCAGAAACGGGCAGCCTGCTGGAAGCGATCAGGGTTGCATCGGAAATGGCGCACCATGAGCGCGCATAAGGCCAAAAAGAAGTTTGGCCAGAACTTCCTGGTCGACGAGCGGATCATTGCCGACATCATCCGTGCCATCCGTCCCGAAGCCGGAGACAACATGGTGGAGATCGGGCCCGGCCTGGGAGCCCTGACAAGACCGCTGCTGAAGCTGTTGAACACATTGCATGTGGTCGAGATCGACCGCGATATCATCGCCCGCCTGAAAACGGATTATCCGCAGGACAAGATCGTCATTCACGAAGGCGATGCCCTGAAATTCGACTTCGGCGCGCTGCCGGCACCCTTGCGTATCGTCGGCAACCTGCCGTACAACATCTCGTCGCCGCTGCTGTTCCACTTTTCCAGCTATGCGGCACGCATCACCGACATGCATTTCATGCTGCAGAACGAGGTGGTCGAACGCATGATCGCCGCGCCTTCCACGCCGGAATACGGGCGCTTGTCGGTGATGCTGCAGTACCGCTTCCACATGGAAAAGCTGATCGACGTGCCGCCGGAATCCTTCCGCCCCGCACCCAAGGTCGATTCCGCCATCGTACGAATGATCCCGATCCCTGCCAACCAGATCGCCGTAAAAGATGAAGCCCTGTTCGCCAAAGTGGTGTCCTCGGCCTTCGGCCAGCGGCGCAAGACGTTGCGCAACACTCTCAGACCCTATCTGGCCGAAGCCGACTTCGCGCAACTCGGCCTCGACGCGCAGTTGCGTGCCGAAAATCTGGGGGTGGCGGAATTTGCCGGTATCACAAAGCTATTGAGCGGGCGCCGGTAACTAGCGATCCTGCCGCGGGGCGACATCGGTTGGCCCCGTGACGATTCCACGTCCGGCTTGCGGGACAGTTGATTGCCCGCCTCGGGTGCCACCTCCTGCAGGGGGAAGGCAGTATGACGCGCACAGCTACCTCCTCCTCCGGTTTCGGTTAGAATCACGCTTCACCATATCCAAGCCAGTCGGCGTCCCATCATGTCTGACATTCCACCCATCGTTCTCACCTTTGCCGCTACGGACCCCAGTTGCGGAGCAGGCATGCAGGCCGACATCCTGACCATCGCCAGCATGGGTTGTCACCCGCTCTCCGTAGTCACCGCCATCACGGTGCAAGACACCAGCGGCGTCGACGACGTGCAACCGATAGATTCCGACTGGGTCGCGGATCAGGCGCGCACCGTGCTGGAGGACATGCCCGTTGCGGCGTTCAAGATCGGGCTGCTGGGCAGCGTGGAGAACATTGCCGTCATCGCCGAGATCATCTCGGATTACCCCGATATTCCGCTGGTGTTCGATCCGGTGCTGGCTTCCGGCCGCGGCGACGAGCTCGCCAACGAGGACATGCTGGATGCGCTGCGCGAGCTGCTGTTGCCGCAGACGACCATCCTGACGCCAAACAGCATGGAAGCGCGCCGCCTGATCGTGGATGAAGAAAACGAAGGGGACGATCCCGAGCTGTCGGAGTGCGCCAAGCGTATCCTGCGGCTGGGCTGCGAGTATGTGCTGATCACCGGCACCCACGAACATACGCCCAAGGTCGTCAACAACCTCTATGGCGAGCGCGGCTTGGTACGCAGCGACAGCTGGCCGCGCTTGCCCGGCATCTATCACGGGTCCGGCTGTACCTTGGCCGCGGCGATCGCAGCGTTGCTGGCGAACGGATTGTCGATGGAAGAAGCCGTGCACGAAGCGCAGGAATTCACTTGGGAGGCTTTGAAATACGGCTTCCGCCCTGGCATGGGCCAGCATATCCCGGATCGCCTGTTCTGGGCGCGCGACGAAGACGCCGTAGATGAAAGCGAAACCCGGCATTAAAGACAGCTAAGCAATGGTCCGCACCATTTTTGGAGCTGTCCATTGCAGCCGTTCCCGCGCGCCGGGGCAGATTGAGGTGAGCGTAGACAGAGCATGAGCCGCAATTTCCAGCCAGCAGTCAGCGGCTTGTATGCCATCACACCCGATATTCACGATACCGATGAATTATTGAGGCGAGCGCGCTTGGCCATGCAAGGCGGAGCGCGGGTGCTGCAATACCGCAATAAATCCGCCGATACCGTATTGAAATTGCGACAGGCGCAAGCCTTGCGAGGGCTTACCAGGGACTTTGCCGCGACTTACATCGTGAACGATGATGCGGGGCTTGCGGCACAAGTCGACGCGGACGGGGTGCACCTGGGCGGCGAGGACGGCGGTGTCGCTGCAGCCCGCACCCTGTTGGGCGAGCAAGGGATCATCGGCGTGTCTTGCTATAATCGCATCTCGCTTGCACAGGAAGCCGTACAGCACGGCGCGGATTATGTGGCATTCGGCGCGTTTTTTTCTTCGAACGTCAAACCCGGGGCGGTTAAAGCGGATGTGGAATTATTGCGAACGGCTCGCGACATGCTAAGCGTGCCCATTGTCGCCATCGGCGGTATCACGCAGCTTAACGGCCCAGCTTTGATCGCAGCCGGGGCGGATGCATTGGCGGTGATCACCGCCCTGTTTGACGCACCGGATATCGAACTTGCCGCACATGGATTTTCAACACTTTTCAGCAGGACATAAGCAATGACCTCTCACAATCAGGAACTTTTCGAGCAATCCCAACTACGCATCCCCGGCGGCGTGAATTCACCGGTGCGCGCTTTCCGTTCGGTGGGCGGCACGCCGCTGTTCTTCCAGCGGGGGCAGGGCGCCTATGTGTGGGATGCGGACGGGAAAAAATATACCGATTATGTCGGTTCCTGGGGGCCGATGATCGCGGGCCACTGCCATCCTGAAGTGGTGAAAGCAGTGCAGGATGCAGCAGCCCAAGGCCTGGGTTTCGGCGCACCGACCGCGAGCGAACTGGAGATGGCCGAATTGCTGTGCAGGCTTCTGCCTAGCCTGGAAATGGTGCGCCTGGTCAGCTCCGGCACGGAAGCCACCATGACGGCGATCCGTCTGGCACGCGGTTTCACCGGCCGCTCGCGCATCGTCAAGTTCGAAGGCTGTTACCACGGCCACTCCGATGGCCTGCTGGTCAAGGCCGGCTCCGGGGCGCTGACGTTCGGCCAGCCCAGTTCCTCCGGCGTGCCTGCTGAAATCGCCGCACTGACCACCGTGCTGGATTACAACGATGCGGCAGGACTGGAAAAGGCGTTCGCCGAAATGGGCAAAGAGATCGCGGCGGTGATCGTCGAGCCGGTCGCGGGCAACATGAATCTGATCGCGCCAAAGCGCGAATTCCTTGATGCGCTGCGCAACCTGTGCACCAAATACGGCGCAGTGTTGATCCTGGACGAAGTGATGACAGGCTTCCGCGTCAGCCTGCAGGGCGCTCAAGGCTATTACGGCATCAAGCCCGACCTTGTCACGCTGGGCAAAGTGATGGGCGGAGGCTTGCCCGCCGCCGCGTTCGGCGGACGCCGCGACATCATGGAATGTCTGGCACCGCTGGGGCCTGTGTACCAGGCAGGTACGCTGTCCGGCAATCCGGTGGCAGTCGCGGCAGGTCTGACTACGCTCAAGCTGGTCCAGGCGCCCGGTTTCTACGAGCGTTTGTCGCAACTGGCGAAACAACTCACCGAAGGTTTGACTGCAGCTGCCAGTAAACACGGCATCCCGTTCTGCGCGCAATCGGTGGGTGGTATGTTCGGCTTGTATTTCAGCAAGACGGTGCCAACCAGTTACGCCGAAGTGATGGCCTGCGACAAGGAGGCGTTCAACCGCTTCTTCCATGCCATGCTGGATGCAGGCCACTACCTGGCGCCGTCGGCGTTCGAGGCTGGTTTCGTCTCTGCCGCGCACACCGATGCGGATATCGCGGCGACGATCGCGGCGGCCGACAAAATCTTTGCGGCCTGGAAGTAATGGGACTTTTCTCTCAAGCGGAGTTTTACACCACCGTCAACCATATGAAAGACTTGCCGCTGCATGGCGGCAAGGAAGTTGCGTTCGTCGGGCGTTCCAACGCCGGCAAGTCGAGTGCCATCAACACGTTGGCCAACCACACCCGGCTGGCATACACCAGCAAGACACCGGGGCGTACCCAACACCTCAATTATTTTTCTCTCGGCGAAAACAGATTCCTGGTCGATCTTCCCGGCTACGGTTATGCAAAAGTACCGCCGGACGTCCAGGCGCACTGGGAACATCTGTTGAGCGAGTATCTGCAAACGCGCGAAGAACTCTGCGGCCTCGTGGTCATCATGGATGCACGGCATCCGCTGACCGAGCGCGATCAAGGCATGCTGGGCTGGTTTGCCCCTACCGGGAAACCCATCCATATCCTGCTCACAAAGTCGGACAAACTGAGCCGCCAGCAATCCACACAGACATTGCGCGATGTCAGAGAGTTTTTGCAGGAACATTTTCCGCAGTGCACAGCCCAACTGTTTTCCAGTCTGAAAAAACTGGGCACGGATGAAGCAGAAGCGGTGATTGCCAGCTGGTTTGCTGCAACTGATCACCCATCGGATAGCCAAGCCGGATAGAGGCAATATTTGGATATTACAGATAAAAAAACGCCCCTGAACCAAAGGGGGAGGTCAGGGGCATCAAAAGTCTTTACAGGGTAAAGACGCCCGCTCAGGGAGGAGAAACGGGAAGCAGCTTTCGCTACTCGGAGAGTCAGACGGGACTGTGCGAAAATAGTTCCG
>DAIDAJ010000090.1 GCA_027310665.1 Sideroxydans sp.
CTGGCGCGCCCTTGTGATCGATGCCACACGGGCAGCGACGTTCACGGTATCCCCGAACACATCGTTCGCCTTGTGGATGACTTCGCCGTAATGGAAGCCGATGCGAACATGGATCGGTTGCGCGCCGCCCGGACGTCGTGCGTCGATCGCAAAATGCATGGCACAGGCGGCCTGGGTCGCCACGGCAACGCTCGGAAATGTACACATGATCTCGTCGCCGATGGTCTTAATCAGGGTGCCCTTATGGGTGGCGACTTCCTGTATCAGGATGTTCAGTGTGCGCGTGATGACATTCAGGGCCGTTTCATTTCCCAGCTTGTCGTACAGGGCTGTGCTTCCGCAGATGTCGGCAAACATGACGACCGTCTTCTTTTGTTTGCTGGGGAACATGGCCTGGCTCTGAACGGCAAGATTTTGCCTGGAAGCGTAATGGATGATCCTTGCGATACGCGGCTTGTTGCGCATCAACGCAAACTCGATGGGGGTTTGGCCTGCCTTGTTCCTCACTCGAAGTTTCGCGCCGTAAAAGAGCAGCAGGAGCACGATATCGGCATAGCCTTTCTCTATCGCAAGATAGATCGGGACATGGCCGTCCTGGCTGAAGTTCACCTCAACATCGGAGATCAGCAGTTGATGCAGCGCAGCCACATCGCCGTTGAGTATGGCGGTGATGACGTCATTTCTGGAATCGAGGGTGTCATGCCTGTAACAGACCATATCCTCCTGGTCATCCGAATCGCGCTTGAGCGCGCGCGCATGGTAGGACTTGTAAAGCAGGGCGATGACGACGAGTACGCCCGATGCCACGATCATCGCGAGCCGGCTGATGCCCAGTTGAGTGGCAAGCTGGTCCGGCAGGTTGGCGCCGATGGCCAATACCGATACCGTGATGAACAGCATCAATTTGAGATAACGGAACAGCGCGATGAAGACCGTCACCGCCAATGTGGCCAGCAACAGATTGCGGTCAACCAGGTGCCCGATCGCACCATCGGGGAGATTGGCCGTGAATGCCATCAGGGAAACGACCAGCAGAATCACGACTTCCCGGTTCTTTATATTTATTTGCATTCTTGCCTCCCGTTAACGGATTCGTTATCGGCTTGCAGGGACGGCAAATCTACCGGTGTTCAAGAGGAAGTAACGGAGCCACTGAAGACTTAACGTGGCAACCGGCAATCCCGCTGTCGTAGAACCGTGAAGGCTCCTTAGACCGGTAACTTTGCGTCCCTATCTTTCAATAGGTTTGCTTTTGCTTGATTCAGGCTGCTTTATATCAAACTTTTAAGAAAAATTCCCCTGCATCCTTATGCTTATCGACAATTTGGCAACCGACTTTAACGATTTACCGGTTCGGCCATCGTTCCGGAAGCCCCGAAAGGGCACCTGCCCGCGGCGTCACCCGGGCTAACCCAAGCGGGATGCGGCTCTCCGCCGGGTTCGGGTTCGACTCATCAGGACCATTTGCGCCAGATCAGCAGCGGCAGGCGGATGATGAAGCCGACCAATAACCTTATATGCATTCCGGTCAATAACACATTGTCGCGCAGGTAATTGAAGTGCGACACGCCGCCTTCATCCGCCCGCAGATACTTGACGGGCGCCGGGATATTGACCGGGCGGGCGCCGCACCAGCACAGGCGCACTGCGGCCTCGGGGTCGAAATCGAAGTGGCGCATCCAGTAACTCTCTTCCATCACGCCCATCAGCAGGTGCGCGGGGTAGACACGAAAGCCGTACAGCGAATCGCCTATGCCCTGCCACAGCGTTTCCAGGTTCGCCCACCAGTTGGATATCTTGCGCCCCCCCACACGCAATGCGGGCGCACTGGCATCGAACACCGGCACGCCCAGCACCAGCGCATTGGCATCGGCCATGGAAGCCGCCATGAATTCGGGTATCTTCTCCGCCGGGTGCTGTCCGTCGGAGTCCATGGTCAGCACATGCGTGTATCCCATGCGCGTCGCCTCGCGCAAGCCGTGCAGCACCGCCGCGCCCTTGCCATGATTCTCTTTCATCACCAGCACGCGCAAGCCGGGATCGTTCTCGGCCATGCGAAGCAACTCGACCTCACTGCCATCCGTGCTGCCGTCGATCACCACCCAGACCGGCGACCATTGCTCCCGTGCGGAGCGCACCGTGGGATACAGCGCGGGCCCCGTGTTGTAGCTGGGAATAAGGACAAGGTGTGATGTGGATGTGGTACTCATGCGTTTTTTCCAGGTTCCTGTTGCTGCATTTCGCGGCGGTAATAATCTTCCAGATCGGCGACGAACTTCTTTGCTTCCCCCTGCACCTCGAAACGCTCGCCCAAGCGGATGCGATACACCAGCGGGAAATCAGGCTTTTTCCATAAAGGCCAGTGCTTGCCCAGAAAGGGGCTGTTGGTCTCGATGAACACTGTCTGGACCGGCACTCCCGCTTTCTTGGCGACCAGGCCGAAGCCGCCCTTGAAGGGGTTGACCGGATCCATCACGGTGCGCGTTCCTTCAGGAAAGATCAGCAGCTGGCAGCCTTCGCGCGTGGCGGTCGCCGCACGGCGTATCACGTTGCCGGTGGAGTCGTTGCTGATGTAGCCCGCCATGCTGGCGCCGCCCCCGAGCAGCGGATTACCAAGCAGGTTCGCTTTCAGCACGCACACCATGCGCGGCAGGCGCGAGCCGATGAGCACGACGTCGATCAGCGCCGGATGGTTGGTGGTGATGATGAGCGGCTCGCCGCGCAGCGCGTCCAGCGCGGTCAGGTCGCACTTCACCAGGCCGCTGGCGCGCACCACGGACAGGTAGATCCTGAACGCAATCATGATCGCGTATTGCCCGATGCGCTCCGCCACGCGCCGCGGCAACAGATGGCGCACCACGCCGGCAGGCAGGCTCCACGCCAGACAGAGCAGCGCAAAGAGCAGCAGTCCGCCGTACAGCACGGAGTATTCGTACAGGGTTTTCAATTGTCGCCTGACCCGCATCGCCTTGTCGTTTCCCTGAATCTTTCTTTAGTTCTGCCCCCGAGCGTAGCACAGGGCCATGTCGTTTTGATGATTGCCGCCGTATCAATCGGCATTCACTTCGACCATCTTGTCCGACTTGTCGAGCGTCCATGTCACCGCAAAACCGAGGGTGAAATATTGCCTGGTCTTGACCAGCGGGCTATCCGCGAAGACCGCGCCGTTCAGGTTGTCCCATTTCATGAAGCCGCCTATCCAGCGCCCGTCCTGTCTGCGCTTGCTGACGGCAAGGATGCATTGCGTGCCCGCGTACCCGCCGCCGACGGAATACGCGGGACGTGTCGCAGTCGCGTACTGCGGGGCGACGTTGTAAAAATACTGGTTGTAGCGCTGATCGGAGAAAACCAGCCCGCCCACCAGACCGATGTTCCATCCGCTATGTCCGACATCGAGAAAGTCCGCGTCCAGTTGCGGCTGGAACAGCCATCCCACCGGCTGGACATGTTTGAAGTCGGAAGCGACGGCCCCGCGCACAGGCATGCGCACGTCGAAGCCGGTCTTCCTGTCTTCGGAACGATAGAGATGGACGTTGAGCGACGGGCCCACCTCCAGCGTCGGGTCCAGATCGGGCATCCCCTGCCGTGCGATTGCCCCCTTGGCGGGCACCGAACCGTTCACGCTGATATCCATCTCGACCCTGTCGCGCTTGAAAATCAGGCCTCTCACGCGTTCGCGGTTGATCTGGACCGTGTCGCCGCGATAGACGAAATACGGGACAGGAAGCAGGTAAGAGCGGCGTTCGTTCGAACCCCGGTACATCGGAAAATCGATCGCGGCGAAACCTGCGCCCGCTTCCCACTGGGGTTTGAGTTCGGTTTGCGCACTGGCGGCGGAAAGGCAAAGCAGGGACGACACAACGGATGTGGACAGAACCAGTTTCTTCATGCGCTCAGAACCCGTGCGCTACGACTCATCGTCGAAATAGGCGCCCTCGATCTCCACCAGCAGATCGGATCGGCAGATGTTGGAATGAAGATAGACGGCCCTGCATGCCGTACCGAATTCGGCCTGCACTTTCCCCCGCACCATGGGCAAGTCCTCGATGTGCCGCAGATAGACCTTGAGCAGCATGCGTCCCCGACCCGGATCGTAGTGCGGCGCCTGTTGCAACAGGGTACGGATATTCAGCAGCGTTTCGGCGACCTGCTTTTCCGTATCTCCCTGATGCAGCGTCTCATAGCCCACGATGCTGGCGGTGCCTGAGATGAAGAAACAATACTGTCCGCCCAGCGACGCCGACATAGCGCGCACGAAAATCGGGCTGCTCGGACCGAACATTTGCGGATAGTGATAGGCGCTGACCTGGCGCGGATTCTCCACGGCCTTGCCCGGCAGCCGGGATGCCATGAAATAGATCACCAGCGAGCCGCTGTTGCTGCCCAGCGCACTGGCCGCCGGGACATCCTCTTCGCCTATGCTGCGCCCGTTGACGACAAAGGACGCATGCCTGCCGACATTGAAACCGCGATAGCGCTCCAGGCCGTTCTCGTCTTCGTTGATTTGCGGGAAGTAATGCCAGACGCGCAACAGGTTGGGATAGCCGAAATGATCGATGAATCCGAATATCTGCATGTAGGCTTGTGCGGCCAGCTTCTCCAGTGTGTCCCCGGCATGCTGTTCCAGCGACACGCTGCCGAACAGCACCTTGCCGTCGCTGGCGCCGCGCATGTCCCGGTACTCGCATGCCGCCACCGGCGCATCGCTGGACCAGACTTCGAAGCTGCTTTCTTTTCCGCCCAGAACCGGGATGTCGATCCACAGCGGCGCGCATGCCGTCTCGGGCAGCGCGATCTCGCGGCCGAAACCGATCACGCTCAATACGTGGCCGCTGTGATTCTCCAGATAGGCGCCGACCTCGCTGGCATCGAGATAGGCCAGTCCGAATTGATTGCCGGTACCTTGCATCAGCCTGCCACACCCATCTCGACGACACGAATGGAGCGCTTGCGCTTGCGCCAGGCGGCGAAACTGGCCTTCAGGTTGGACAGGGTCAGCCCGTAATACATCACCTTGAACATGAACAACCAGAATCCGTAGCGTTTCGTGCGGTAGACATCGCCGATCAGCACCGAGATCAGTGCCTTCCTGATCCTGCTCTCGGTGCCCCGGTACATGAGCAGGTCGCGCATCGCCGGCGTGGTGATGCGGTAGATGAACCAGGAGAATACTTTCGGCCCGCGCATCATAGCCTTGTCGAATCTCTTCAAGGCCCGTGCAGCGTCCTGCGGCTTGTCCAGGCAGGTCTCCACCGTATCGGCGCCGACGAAGGAACTGTTCATCGCCAGGAACACGCCCGAAGAGAACACGGGATCGATAAAGGCAAAGGCATCACCCAGCAGGATATAGTTCTCGCCCGAAGCGCGCTCCGACAGGTAGGAGAAATTGCCCGTCGCGGTGACCGGCGACGCCAGTCTGGCATCCTTTAGGCGCTCGGCCAGCGCCGGACACAAAGCGATGGTGTCCAGCAGGAAGCTCGCTGTATCCGTCTTGCGGGTCTTCATGTAGTAAGGCCAGCAAGTCGCGCCAACACTGGTGTTGCCATCGGCGAGCGGGATGAACCAGAACCAACCGTGATCGAACCAGAACAGGCTGATATTGCCTTCCACCTCGCCCTCCAGCCGTTTCGCGCCGGTGAAATGCCCGAAGATGGCCGCACTGTTGTGCTTTTTATTGCGGTGCTTCATGCCGAAATGATTGGCGAGAAAAGTGTCGCGTCCGGAGGCATCCACGACGAACCTGGCTCGGATGCGTTGCGTCTGCCCGTCCCGGCCCAGCGTATTCACCAGCGCTTCCGCACCCGGCTGGAATTTGATGTCCGTTACCTTGCATTCTTCGGTGATGCGTGCGCCCTTGACTGCCGCGTTCCTGAACAGGATCTCGTCGAACTCGTCGCGGCGCACCTGATATGCGCTGGGCCAGGTATTGTCCCAGGCATCGTTGAAGTCGATCATCACCGGCGCACCATGCCAGGGGGAGACGAACTCCGCGCCGAGCTTCACCATACCGATGCGTTTGATCTCCTCGGCCACGCCAAGCTGGTCGAACATGGGCATGCTCATCGGCAACAGCGATTCGCCAATATGAAAACGCGGATGCCTGGATTTTTCCAGCATCAGCACATCTCGTCCGCGCTGCGCCAGCAGCGCTGCGATCGTGGAGCCGGCAGGGCCGCCGCCGATCACCAGCACTTCGCACGAACTTTCTTGCTCAACCATCATGATTCCTTCTCTTGCCCCGCGTGCGGGCCTATTCGGCCCTGTTGACCTCGATGCGGGTCAGCACCTGATCTCCGCCGGAGTTGAACGTCAACACCCCCTCGTGCCTGTAGGCGTAATGGATGACCCAGCGATCCGGGCCGAAATAGAACGGGATGGACGCCTTGCCGGTCGGGTGGGTCGATTGTTTGGCCGGCGGGCCGATCAATTTCTCGACCTGGCTCAGGGTCATGCCGATCTTCAGTTGGGCGAACTTGCTGCCGGGAGAGGGCTTGCCGACGACTTCGCCTTCCATGGGCGCCTCTTTCCTGGCCGCCTCTTTCTTCGTTGTCTCTTTCCTGGCGCTTTCCTTCGCGGGAGCAGGTTTGCTGACCGGCGGTGCCTTTTCGGGAATTTCCGTTTTCGCCGGTTGGCTTGCACATCCGGTCGCCAGCGTAGCGCTTAATACGGCGAGAATCAGATATGCATGTTTCATGTCGTTCTCCCGGGTAGCCACGCAGGCCAGCATCCTCAACCCCAAAATTCAATGTGCATCTTAACCGACCACCCCGCACCGGGCAACCAACGGCGCCGTAATCACGCGTCGCGCCCGACGATCAGGATGGCCGAAAAGACCAGGCTCAGCACTGCACCGGCAGCCACCGTGGAACCAATGGCATTCAACACCGGCGATTGCGACAACGACAGCAGGCCAAAACCTAGCACGGTCGACGCATTGGCGAACAGCAGGGATGTGACGGTGCGTTCACGATCCTGCGCCGAGATGCAGCGCTGATCGAAGAACAAGGCATAGTTGGATCCGACCGCCACAACGAGCAGCAAGCCGATCAGGTGAAAAATGGACAGCGTGTGCCCGCTGTATACCAGTGCAGCCGTCACCGACACGACTGCCGCTGCCAGCGGCAGCGATACCTCCACGACCCGGCGCACCGAACGCAGACTGACCAGCAGCAGGGCCACGATGGCTAGTGCGCCGAGCAGGGCGTTCTTTGCCGCCTCGTGGCGATAGTCCCGGAACATCTGCTCCGATTCCGTTTTCATGTCGAGCAGCACAAATGCGGTATCTGACAGTTGGCGGACACCCTGTTCTATCGCTTGCGCATTTTTCACGCCCCGCAAAGGCAGCATCAGCGACCATTTGCCATCGCGCTGCACCAGGAAAGTATCCAGTTTCAAGCCGAGATTGCTGCCCTGGAATGCAGCGCGGTCCAGCAAGGGTTGCTGCTTCGCGGCTGCAATCTCCTGCGCAAACGGGGCGAAGGTCGAACTCCGGAACGGCAGATCGCGCAATGCCTTGTTCAGGTTTGAGCTGGCTGTTTCGGCATCGGGCAAGGCAGCCTGTCGCGCCTGTTGCAGCGCACGGCTGGGAAGCAGAGGCATGTCGAACCCTTCCAGCAGGCCCTGCGCCACCAGTTTGCGCATGGCATCGGCGACCGCTTCGCCCTGCTGCAATACGCTCTCCTGGTCGCTGCCGCTCAGGACCAGCATGTAGCGCACATCCGGCGCCCCCATGTCGCGGCGCAACCGCTCGTCCAGTGCCAGCGATTCCTTTTTCACCGGACTCATGCTGGCGAGGCTGTCGTTCCACAGTGCGTCGCGCTTGACCACAAGAAACGTGACTGCGATCGCCACTGCCGCGAACAACACCATGCGCGCGCGCGGCGCCTGCCGCACCGCGGTCATCAGTGCGCTGCTGAAACGCGTGGATGCGCGCACGGAAAAGCCTTGCGGCAGCAGATGGGGCAGCACCCAGCGTGTGGTGGCGACCGCAACGATCAGCCCGGCGATGGAGAACAGCCCGAGTTGCGCCAATCCGGTAAAACCGGAGAACAGCATGGCGCTGAAACCGCAAATGGACGTGAGCACGCCCAGCCGCAACGTCGGCCAGATACGGTGCAAGGTGCTATCCGGGTTCTCGCCGCGTTCGATCTGGGTGAACAGGTAGATGCCGTAATCCACCCCCTCGCCGATGAGCGTGACGCCGAAACCGAGCGTGAGGCCGTGCACGCTGCCGAATCCCAGTCCGACTGCCGCCACCCCCGCCAGCGCGCCGCTCGCGACCGGAAGCAGTCCGAGCACCAGTACGCGCGGAGAACGGTAGAGCAGCAGCAGCATGCTCGCCACCAGCGCCGTGGCGATCAGCGAGAGTTTCCAGGCATCGTCGCGGATGGATGCGCGCGACTGTACCGAGAACACGCCCGGGCCGGTCATGTTCACCTGCGCCGATGCCGCCGCCGGCAGTGCCTTGCGCGCGTCCTCGAATGCACCCTGGATCGCCAGCACGGCACGCTCCTGCGCATCGATGTCGTTGCCCGCTCCTGCGGTATTCGCCAGCAGCATGGCGCGCGCGCCGTCCCGCGAGAACCAGACACCGTCCTGCATGGCCGGATGCGCTTCGCCCTGCAACTGCTCCAGCAGGTGGATCACTTCACCGCTGGGATCCTTGGCCAGCGCGCGCTGTGCCATGCTGCCCATCGGCGTTCCAAGCAGGTCAAGGTAACCGGACAGGCTCTCTTTCAACCCGGCGGGCGTAAAGCGTTGCGGCGTGACGGCATCGCTAAGAAGGTAGCGGTTGCGCCACAGCAGGTCGAAGTCCTTTTCCATGCCGGCCTGTTCGCCGTTGTTGATGGCGACCAGCTCCGGCGAGCCGCGCAATGTCGCCGCCATGTCCTTGCTGATCTGTGCCAGCACCGGCGCCGGCGCACCTTCCACGCCAACCAGGATCAGGCGCGACACCACGCCGTCACGCAGCTGATCGACCATGATCTTTTGCGTAGGCGTCGGGTTGCGCGGCATGAACGCCGACATGTCGGCCGTGAACCGGGAGTGGCTGATGACCAGCACACAGGCGGCAACGAACAGCAGCCAGACGATCACCGCGTGATGGCTGCGCACTTTCATGGCGTTTCTTCGACGACCGTCATGCTGGAATGGTCGCCGTTGGACTCTCGCATCTCGATCTCGGCCACCCGGTCGCCGCGCCCCGTGATGACAATCTCGCGCACCATTTCGCGCGTCTTCTGCTCTATGGGCAGCAACCGCATGCGCCACTTCGCGGCATCGCCTTCCAGTGTGATCCGGTAGAAGCGCTCCAGCGTGGCCTGGTCGCCCGCCAGTGTGGAACGGATGCTTTCGACGAATGCCCACACCGCCGGATATTCCTGCAATACCAGCGTGCGCCTGATGTTATGTGCCTTGCTGTCGATGGTGAGCACACCCTGATCGAGTACCAGGTCTTCTGCTTTGGGAGCGAGCGTGTGTTTCTCCAGATGCCCCGGCGCCTGGAACTTCAGGGTGCCGGATGATTCCAGAGGTCGGTTCAATACGCTGAGGTATTTGCGCTCGATGAACGTTCCATGCGAACCCTGCCGTTGCGCAAGACTGTGCATCAACTGCGGCAAGCCCCATTCGGTCGTATCGCGGTTTCTATCTTCCTCGGCAAATGCCGGAGCAGATACCAGACAAAGCAGCAAAAGCAGAAAACGCATCATGGCTTCCAGAAGTCGTAGAAATTGAACCAGTTGTAGGGTGCGTCGCGACAATAGTGCTCGACACGTTCGACGTACCGCTGCTGCGCCTGGCGGATCAACTCGCTGCGTGGCATCCCTTGGGGGTTGCCCATATCCACCAGGCCCTCGAAGTACAGATCATAACGGTTGCCACCGCGATACACGCCGGCCATGAGCAGCACCGGGCTCTTCAGCATATACGCCATGCGCAGCGGCCCGCTGGGGAACTTTGCGGGCTCCCCCAGGAAATCGCAGGTCACGCTGGCGCCGTCATGCTCCAGCCCCCTGTCGGCAAGGATCCCGATGAATTCACCGCGCTGCAGGGCCTGTTGCACCCTGAGCATGGAATCCACCTTGCCGAGCCCGATTATGTGCTGGCCCTGCCCGGGATTGATCGCCTTCAGTACCGAGTTCAGTTTGCGTGCGTTCTCTTCATACATCACGACGTTGACGGTGCGCCCCTTGGCCTCATCGGCAAAGGCGCGCGTGATTTCGAAACTGCCCAGATGCGCTCCCAGCAGGATACATCCTCGTTGACTGGCTATCATTGCCTGCGCCGCGGCATCCACATGGGTGTGCACATCGAACTTGTCGAAGCGGCCGTTGAGCAGGAAGACCCGGTCCAGTATGGTCGAAGCGAAGGTGTGGACATGCCTGAAACCGTCGCTTGCACGCGGTTCGCGCCCCAAAACTTTGCGCAGATACTTCCTCGATGCCCGTCGCGCCTCGCCTGCGAACAGGAGAAAGTAGAGGGAGATCGGGAACAGGAACAGGCGAGCGACTCGGCGACCCAGTGTGAGGGCGACCCAGACGATGAAGCGGATAGCCAGCGTATTGCTGCGTTCCGGCTTGTCCATCCATCCGGATGCGGGCTCGCCCTCAACCTTCTCATGCGTTTGCAACGACGCCTCCCGTCAACACGTTGATGCCGGCAACGGCGCACCGGAACTCTATCGTTCCGGAGACCGAAACAGCATACTCGATCTCGACCGTATCGCCCGGCCGCACCGGGTGCAAGAACTTCGCCGCCCTGATGTTGCATGACGCGAACCGGGTGCCCTCCGCCTGCTCGATGCGGCGCAGGACCTCTGCCAGCAGCAGCGCACCGGGAATGATCGGATTGCCGGGAAAATGTCCGGCTGCGGTCGGATGAATTGCAGCGAAGTGCAGGGACAGCCTGTTCATCGCCTTGCGCAAGCTTCGATCAACTGCTGGAGCGCTTCGCGCGTTATTTTTCCTGTCGAGTTGCGCGGCAGCATATCGACGAAATACAGGGGACGCGGCAGAAACACGGCGTCCACGCTCTTGCGCAAAGCGCTGAGTATGTCTTCGGCGCGCATCCCGGGCGCCACCACCAGGGCCTGCGGGCGTTTGACCGCCCCGTCGCTGTCGTCCGGCATGAAGAATACGCCATCCTGCACCCCCGGTATTGCGTTCAGGTGATGATTGAGGCTGGCCAGCGATGTGCGCTTGCCGGCGATATTCACCATGTCTGCCGTGCGGCCGTGCAGTGTGAAAGTACCGTCGGCATTGAGGTCGATCACATCGCTCAATGCAGCTGCTATCTCCACATGCCCGCCGTACACATGAGTTCCCAGTTCATCCTGTCTCAATTCGACGCCTGCCAGCAAATGCCAGGCCATGCCCCGCGTCGTGCGGCGGCTGGCAATCTGGCCCGCCTCGGTGCAGCCGTAGATCTCGTATAGCGGCGCGGCAAAACGCACCTCGGCTTCGCTGGCCAACTGCGGCGCGAGATGCGCGGTGGCGCACAGCACGAATTCGACAGCGGGAAGTTCCTGCGCTTCCGCCAACAGGCTGCGCAGATGGACAGGCGTGGTGACCAGGCAGCGCGGTTGCGGCAGCGCGGCCAGTTGAGCGCGGATGTCAGCCGGATAGAACGGTCGTTCGGCGACCAGTACCAGGCCGTTCTGCACCGCCAGCAACATGGACGATTCCAGGCCGTACATGTGCTGTGCCGGGACGGTGCCCAACACCGCCAAGCCCGAGTCCTGAGTAATGCCGAGACTCGCCGCTTCCGCGACGGCACTTCTGCACAGGCTGCCCCACGATTTCGGGTGCGCGACCGGCTGCCCGGTGGTGCCCGAGGTGAACACCAATGCCGCACACCGTTCCTCCGGGATGGCCGGGATGGTTCGCACCGTGGCATCGTGCAGCGGCAATTCCGGATAGCGCAGGGTCTCGATGCCGTTGAAGTCCGCGGCGCCGTCGGCCAGGCAATACATGTCGGGATAACGTTGACCCAGTCGCTCGACGAAACTGGGGGTGTAGTTGGGCGGCAACAGGCTGGTCTGCCCGCGCAGCAACGCCGCCGCGAAACCGACCATGAAACGATACCGGTCGGTACACAGGTTCAGGATATAACGCCTGTCCGGAAGTGCTTGTGCCAGTTCCGCGACATTTTGCAGGAACTGCGGAACGCCGACGGGTTGCCCCGCACAATAGGCGAACACACTGTCGGTGTCGTTGCAACGGATGAGCGGGATTGCTGCCATGAGAGATTGAAACCTCAGCGTCCGCTATCCGCTTTTCCGGGTGCCGCAAAATTCTTGGTGTACACCTCGATCGCCTTCAGGATGGAAGTCTTCGGGTGATCGGGGAAACGCACCGTGCGGTAGGCTTTTTCCCCGACGAACATCGCGATCAGCAGCGGTAAGTTCATTACATTGATGAAGAACGACCATGCAGCGACCGGTGCGTAGGCATACAGCAGCAGCGAAATGATCACTTGAAGCGCGAAGAAGATGCACCAGGCGATGGTCACATGGCGGGTGTAATCGGCGACTTCGGGATCCAGCTTTCCGTTGATATGGCGCGATATCTGCGAGATCAGCGGCTCGTTGCCGCGCGTCAGGGTGCGCCCGAACAGCCATAGCAGGAACAGATTAAGGGTGGCGCTCGACAACCCGTTCACCGCGAGCAGTCCGATGCGACCGTGATGTCCGGTCGCGATGAAATAGATTCCAGCGGCGAACACCGCCACCACCAGAGGCCACCATATTTTGTCGACCATGCGCAACGTCACCCATGCCGCGCCTGCCAGCATCGGCGCAAACACGCATAACAGCTGCCACATCTCGACCTCCTGCTTGAGGATGTAGGTGTGCAGCAGGATCGGATAGCCGATGAATGCCAGTATCAAGAAGAACCTGCCCAGACGTGCCATGTCACCCTCTCCGGTGATGCACGGCCATCATGGCGGCACAAATTGCGAATTGTCGGTTTGAGGAATGCACGGCGATATAAAGGAATTTACGTTCTGGTACTGATTATTCTGTGTCGGACTACCCGGACCAACCCCGATTTCAGGGCGCCATTCTACCCGAAACGGGCTCGTTTGCCCTGCATGCAGGGCGCGATGGCCAAGCTGTTCACGCGCGGCACGAAGCGAATTAGGTTAGCATTCCCCCATTACAACCCTGCGTGCAAGCCCCAAACATGACCAGAGCCAACGAACCGCCCGGTTCCATCGTCCACACGCCCCATCCCCCGCTCACCGATTACTACGACCGCGAAGAAGACCGCCGTACCTGGGTCGGCGAACAATTCGACAAGACGGCTTCCGATTACGATCGCATCGAAAGAATCCTCGGGCTCGGCACCGGCTCATCGTACCGCCGCAGCATGCTGGCTTTCGCCGGCTTGCAGCCCGGCATGCGCGTGCTGGATGTCGGCATGGGCACCGGCCTGGTGGCCAAGCAGGCGGCGCAGCTGGTCGGCGACCCGCACCTGATCACCGGCGTCGATCCCAGTCCCGGCATGATCCGCAACGCCAGGTTGCCGCACGGCGTCACCGTGGTTGAAGGCCGCGCGGAGCAAATTCCGCTGGCAGATATGGCTTACGATTTTCTCAGCATGGGTTATGCGCTTCGCCATGTGTCGGACATGTCTGTCGCATTCGCGGAGTTCCACCGAGTGCTGAAACCAGGCGGCAAGGTATGCATCCTCGAGATTACCCCGCCCAAGGGGAAAGTGAGTACGGCGCTGCTCAGGATATATTGCAGATACATCGTGCCTGCGCTGGCCAGACTCGTTGCCCGGGACAGGAATACCTCGCAATTGTGGCGCTACTACTGGGACACCATCGAAGCCTGTGCAGTACCGGAAAAAGTCTTGGGCACGCTGGAGAACGCGGGGTTCGTGAATGTGCGCCGCAATATCGATATCGGGATATTCTCGACCTATCTGGCGGATAAACCTCTGTGAGAAGGCTCGCTATGCCCGACGTTGCTGGATGTGCTGGTTCAGGCTGCGCAGCGAACTGAATATCCTGTTGTTGTCGGCATCGTCCGATTTGAGCTGAACGCCGTATGTTTTGGAGATCGCCAGCGACAGTTCTAGTATGTCGATGGAGTCCAGCCCCAGGCCTTCGCCATACAACGGCGCCTCCGGTTCGATATCGTCCGCCGCGATTTCCAGATTCAACGAAGTCACGATGAGTTGTGCCAACTCTTTTTCCTGCGCACTTGCTGCCATGATGCTCCCTGTCGTTTATCCAAGCGCGCGCATTTTACCCCATTCACCCTGCGGGCTCTAAGTCATTGCGCCGTTGATGGAGATGATCTGGCCAGAGATATAGGCGGCCTTGTCGGACGCGATGAACGCCACCAGATCAGCCACCTCCTCCGGCTTGCCGGCGCGTCCGACAGGGACCAGACGTTTGATGGCATCCTTGTCGAACACATGCTCGGTCATCGCGGATTCGATGATACCGGGTGCAATGGCGTTCACGGTGATGCCGCGGCCGGCGACTTCCAGCGCCAGCGATTTCGTCGCGCCGTGCAATCCCGCCTTGGCGGCGGCGTAATTGGTCTGCCCGCGATTGCCTGAGATCGCCGCAACGGATGAGATGTTGATGATGCGCCCCCAGCGCTTGCCTATCATCGGCAGCAGCAAGGGCTGCGTCACGTTGAAGAAGCCGTTCAGCGAAACGTCGATCACGCGTCCCCATTGTTGTGCGTTCATGCCAGGCATCACCGCGTCGTCATGGATGCCGGCGTTGTTCACCAGGATCTGGATCGCGCCGTCTGCCAGCACGGCTTGCAAGGCGCTCAGCGTCTCTTCAGCGCTCGTCACATCGAACGCGATGGCCTGCGCGCTGCCTCCCGCATCCTTGATCTCGGCCACCAAATCTTCGGCCGTCTGCAAGGAGCTGTTGGCGTGCACATACACGTGATAGCCGAGTGCGGCGAGCTTGCGGCAGATCTCCGAGCCAATGCCGCCACTACCTCCAGTCACCAGTGCGCGCTTCATGGACCCGCCTTGTCTGCGTCCAGCACCACGGTGGCGCGGCCGCTCATGATCTTGGTCGTTCCCGCATGGATGCTGAACTGGTAAATGACGCGCGTTTCGTCGCCCATGGTCTTCTCCGCCTCGATGATGAGATCGTCGCTCAGATTATCCAGGCGCATGGTGTGGCAGGCCACATCACGTAGCGCAGCCAGATAGCCGGCCCGCGGCTTTTTGTCGAACCCGGCATCCCAGGCCCCATGCACCGCCATCGCCTGCGCCGCGTATTCGATGCCGCACAAGGCGGACAACTCATCTCCGGAACGCATTGGGTTATCGGCAGCGCGGTGCGTGCTGCTGATGCAGCGGATGCGTTGCGCATCGGATTCCAGCACACCGTCGAGCAGGCACATGTTGCCCGCATGCGGAATGACGGTGGCGATTGCAGCCCGGTCCGCTAGCATGGCGCCACGCGAAGGTTGATGTGATTGTCGTCGAAATAGGCGATGCTGACTTGCGCGGCCTCGCCGCGGGCCAGTGCGGCCAGCAACGGCAGCCCGCGTGCAGCGGGAACATCTCGGCGCAGTGCCTCCAGTCCGGCGTCTTGCATCGCGGTCTCCCGGACGCTGCCTGGCGCGAAATCCACGTCCATCGCGGCCATGGATTTTTCGGTCTGGCGCGGCGTCAGTATCAATGCCATCCCGAATGGCGCGGCGATAGGACGCACGGCATGCAGCGGCTCGGGGAAAGGATGGTCGTACGCGATCAACACCACAACTGCATCATCCACCGTCACCTGTACGGCCGATTCCAGCAATCCCGCCGCGAAACTCGCATCGTGCGCGCACAGGCTGGTCGACGGCTCATGTGTGTCTGCCGCGACACACCAGTACCCGGCTGCCGCGTTGTGCACGGAATTATGGAACCGCGTCGGCGATACTTCGCGCGGTGCGGTCGCGAGGATCGCGTTGATGGCATGTGCGTTGTCGTTGTCGCCTCCGGAGGAGGTGAATACCGTGGCCGCAGTCCCGGGATCCCGTCCGGAATGCAGGAACGCCTCTTGCCCCACGGCCAGCGCGAGTTTGATCGGCATGCCGGCGCGACGGCGTTCCGCGGCAGGCAGCATATCGCTGGCGCGCAGGTTCGTCGGTGCGGCAACATAGGCTGTGTCGCCCGCCAGTATGGTGCGGCCCGCCGACCAGCCGTCCAGCCCGGGGCCGAGCAAGCCGACCCCTTCCACGAAGATGCGCATCATGGTTGCTTTCCCAGCACGAGGCTGCAATTGCTGCCTCCGAATCCAAAGGAATTGCTCAGCACCCGATGGATTTTTCGTTCGCTGTTCTCTATCTGATAATTGATGATGATGGCGGGGTCGAGCTCCCGCGTGTTCACGCTTCCCGGTACAAAACCGTGTTCGATCGCCAGCATGCCAATGATCGCTTCAGTGACACCGGCTGCACCTAACTGATGCCCCGTCCATCCCTTGGTGGAACTGCATGGCACATCGGCGCCAAACACTTCGGCGACCGCCTTGCCTTCACTGGCGTCATTGGATTTGGTCGCGGTGCCGTGCAGATTGATATAGTCGATGTCGCCGGCCTGCAACCCGGCGGATGCGAGCGCCCTCTGCATCGCCAGCTTCGCTCCCAACCCTTCCGGGTGCGGTGTGGACATGTGGTATGCATCGGAGCTTTCGCCTACCCCCAGCAACAGCATCGCGTTCGATGAGTTATCAGCCGTTGCTCGCTCAAGCAGGACGAAGCCGGCGCCTTCGCCGACCGAAATGCCGTCACGATCTGCATCGTAAGGCCGGCATGGAAAACGCGAGACCAGCCCCAATGAATTGAAACCGTACAATGTGCTCAGGCACAAGCTGTCGACTCCCCCGACCACGGCTGCATCGCACACACCCGCCGCCATCATGCGCGTCGCGTTGGCGAACACCTTGGCACTCGAAGAACATGCGGAAGACACCACGAATGAAGGCCCGCTCAAACCCAGATAGCGTGAAACGAAGCGCGCAAGCGAGTAGGTGTTCTGTGTTTCCGCATAATGAAAATCAGCAGGCAATGCACCGCTCCGGGAATCCAGGTGGCGATAGGCCAACTCGGTCTGCAAAATTCCGGAAGTACTGGTGCCCAGAAACACGCCAATGCGACCCGCGGTGTATTTCTGCCTGGCCATTTCGATCGTGTCGGTGAACCCATCCTGTTCGAGGCACAATTGGGCAAGACGATTGTTGCGGCAATCATAGGCCATCAGATCAGGACGCATTTGGCAGGCATCCAATTCTGCGACCTTGGCGATATAAGTCTCCAGATCGACGTCCTCAAAGTCGCATGCAATCAATCCGGAACGACGCAGGCGCAAAGCGCCCAGAGTTGATGACAGCCCGAGCCCCAAGCTATTCGCAAGTGTGAAATGACTGATGACTAAGGGTTGCAAGTTAGAGAACCACTAATTTATTTTCGGAATGCACGAACCATGCTGTAACAATTTTAGCACATGCCGATGGCATAGCCCGCTTGTGAGGTACTTAGTATCATTTATGCGCGGTTCGGTTCGTTGCACTGCGTTCGAGCAGTTCATTCTTCAAACCTGCAAATAAAAAACCCCCAAGTTTTCACCTGGGGGTTTTCTATTTGTAAGGAGTCTGACGATGACCTACTTTCACATGCGGATGCACACTATCATTGGCGCGAAGTCGTTTC
>DAIDAJ010000098.1 GCA_027310665.1 Sideroxydans sp.
AGGTCCTGAAACTTTCCTCCGCAACGGGGGAGGACTGACAGGACAAGGGCATCAAATGGTATGATTCATGCCTTGATGCCGCCATTCGGGCGGCGTATTTATTGAATAAATCGCGTCGATTGGTGTCCAGATGAAAAGCAGTGAAATCCGCCAGAAATTCCTAGATTATTTTGCCTCCCAAGGCCATACGATAGTTGCCTCCAGTTCGCTGGTCCCGCACGAAGACCCGACGCTGTTGTTCACCAACGCGGGCATGAACCAGTTCAAGGATGTGTTCCTCGGCTTCGACAAGCGTCCCTATACGCGGGCGACTACGTCGCAGAAATGTGTGCGCGCCGGCGGCAAGCACAACGACCTGGAGAACGTCGGCTACACCGCCCGCCACCACACATTCTTCGAGATGCTGGGCAACTTCAGCTTCGGCGACTACTTCAAGCGTGACGCCATCAATTATGCCTGGGAGCTGCTCACGGTGGTGTTCAAGCTGCCCAAGGACAAACTCACCGTCACTGTGTATGCCGAGGATGACGAGGCCTACGACATCTGGACCAAGGAGATCGGCGTGCCCGCAGAGCGCGTGATCCGCATCGGCGACAACAAGGGCGCACGCTATGCCTCCGACAACTTCTGGATGATGGGCGACACCGGCCCCTGCGGCCCCTGCACCGAAATATTCTATGATCACGGCGAGCATATCCCCGGAGGCCCTCCCGGCAGTCCGGGCGAAGACGGCGACCGCTTCATCGAGATCTGGAACAACGTATTCATGCAGTTCAACCGCGACGAGGCTGGCGTGATGCATCCGCTGCCCAAGCCTTCGGTGGATACCGGCATGGGGCTGGAACGCATTTCGGCGGTGTTGCAGCATGTGCATGCCAATTACGAGATCGACCTGTTCCAGGCGCTGATCAAGGCGGCGGCGCGCGAGACCCACTGCACCGACCTCGATTCGCCTTCGCTGAAAGTATTGGCCGACCACATCCGTGCCTGCTCGTTCCTGATTGCCGACGGCGTGATCCCGGGCAACGAAGGCCGTGGCTACGTGCTGCGCCGCATCATCCGCCGTGCCATCCGTCACGGTTACAAGCTGGGCGCACGCGACGCATTCTTCTACAAGATGGTGCCCGACCTGGTGGCGGAGATGGGGGCGGCATATCCCGAGTTGACCACAGAGCAGGCGCGTATCAAGGGGATACTCAAGCTGGAAGAAGAGCGCTTCTTCGCCACCATCGAACACGGCATGGCAATCCTCGAAGCCGATCTGGCCGAAATGGACCAGGCGGGCAGCATTGTGTTCAACGGCGAGACCGCGTTCAAGTTGCACGATACCTATGGTTTTCCGCTCGATCTGACCGCCGACATCTGCCGTGAACGCGGCGTGACGGTGGACGAAGCTGCATTCAACAAGGCGATGGCGCGCCAGAAGGAACAGGCGCGCGCGGCGGGCAAGTTCAAGATGGCCGCGAACCTGGAATACTCCGGCCCGGCGACCACTTTCCATGGCTACGACACATTGGAGCACAAGGGCAATATCCTTGCCTTGTACAAGGATGGTGTCGAAGTGAACGAACTGAACGAAGGCGACACGGGTGTGGTGGTGCTGGACGACACTCCGTTCTACGCCGAATCCGGTGGCCAGGTCGGCGACTGCGGCGAATTGCGCAGCGTGCACGGCATCTTCGCCGTGGAAGACACGCAGAAAATACAGGCTACCGTGTTCGGGCATCACGGTGTGGTGAAGACCGGCAAGATGACGGTGGGTAACGGCGTCACTGCCAGGGTGGATGTCGCCGCGCGCAGCCGCACCGTACGCAACCACTCCGCAACGCACTTGATGCACAAGGCGTTGCGCGAAGTGCTGGGCTCGCATGTGCAGCAAAAGGGTTCGCAGGTTGATGCGGACAAGACGCGCTTCGACTTCGTGCATACCCAGCCTATGACAGACGCGGAAGTGCGCAAGGTGGAGGCGATCGTGAATGCGGAAGTGCTGGCCAATGCCGAATGCCAGGCGCGCGTGATGAGCATTGAGGACGCGCAGAAGACCGGTGCGGTGATGCTGTTCGGCGAAAAGTACGGTGACGAGGTGCGCGTGTTGGATATTGGGTCCTCCCGTGAACTTTGCGGCGGCACGCATGTGAAACGCACCGGGGACATCGGCCTGTTCAAGATCGTGGCCGAAAGCGGCGTGGCAGCGGGCGTGCGCCGGGTCGAGGCGGTGACCGGCGAAGGCGCCTTGGTGTTGGTGCAAGAGCAGGAACGGCAGCTGCAGCAAGTAGCCGATGCGGTGAAGTCGCAGCCGCAGGAGGCCGCCGCCCGCGTCGGACAGATTCTCGAAAATGCAAAGTTGCTGGAGAAAGAACTGGCCGCGTTGAAATCCAGACTCGCTTCCGCCCAGGGCGACGAGTTGCTGGCGCAGGCACAGGACATCAACGGGGTGAAAGTGCTGGCCGCCAGACTGGAAGGCGCCGATGCGGCAGTGTTGCGCGAGACGCTGGACAAGCTGAAAGACAAGCTTAAATCCGCGGTCATCCTGCTGGCTGCGGTGAACGACGCCAAAGTGAGCCTGATCGCCGGGGTGACGGCCGATTCGACCGCGAAAGTGAAGGCGGGGGAATTGGTCAACTTCGTCGCGCAGCAGGTCGGCGGAAAAGGCGGTGGGCGTCCGGACATGGCGCAAGCCGGAGGCACGCAACCCGAACATCTGGCCGCCGCGCTGGCCTCGGTTGCCGTTTGGGCGAAATCCAAGCTTTGATCAAGAGTCCGGAATATCTCCGCTTGGTTGCTGCATGGTCCGGTTGCCAAGCTTTGTGCCGTTAGTGTAGGGTTACGCTCAGGAATGGAGATGATTCTGGATAGGTTCTGCGTGCCGGATATGCTGCATCGTTTCCAGATAATTCAAGGTTGAAGCGGACGATGCTCAGACAAGCGGATGAAACGATTTTGTTGGTCGAAGACGGCGAAGCCGAAGTTCTTCTGATACAACAGGCGGTGGCGAGCTGTCCGGACGAATTGCACCTCGCTGTAGCGCGGGATGCGACCGAGGCACTGGAATGGCTGTCCGATACTGTCAAGCGGGGCTATTCGATGCCGCGCCTGATTTTGCTTGACCTGAAACTTCCCAAGCTCGCAGGCTTGGCCGTACTGCGTACCTTGCGCATGGAATCTCGCCTCAAGGAAGTCCCCATTGTGGTTTTTTCGGAGCAGCATGAGCCATCCGACGTGGTGCTGAGTTACCAGATCGGGGCCAACAGCTTCGTCAAAAAGCCGGTGAATCACGCCGAATTCACCCAGCTCTTGCAGGAACTGGCGGCCCTTGGCTGGCTGAGCGGCAAGGGTCTGAATCATCCCTGTTCACAGTCCATACGGTTATGAATGAACTGCGGGTATTGTTTGCCGCAACATCGGTGGGCAATATGGCGAAGGTCATCGAGCATTTGCGGGCCGGGGATTGCAATGTTCAGTACGAACAGGCATCCGACGAGGTGACGCTGGACGGGCACCTGCATCAGAATTGGGATGTGCTGCTTTTGGGTGTTTCTGCCGAACTCACCATAGAATCCGTGGTGCATGCCTTGCGCTGCCGGACGCTGGATATTCCCCTGATCGTACTGAATGACGCTATGGAGCCGCTTCCACTTGCCGAAGTGATGCGCCTCGGCGCGCAGGACTGTGTCGCGCTCGACCAGATGGAACGGCTGTTGCCCAGCATACAGCGTGAAATGGTGAGCGCGATCCTGCGCAGCAACCTGCGCGAGCAGGTTGTGGCGGACTACCTGATGCAGGAGATCGACCAGCTCATCCTGCTCGGCTATGACATGCGCTCGTTGAACGAGCGCATCTGCCGCCGCATGGCGGAATTGTTCGATTTCAAGCTGGTCTGGATCGGTGCCAGGATGCTCGATGGCCGGGTGGAGCCCCTGGCTTCCGCCGGCGAATCGGCATATCTGGAGGGTATCGAGGTGCGCTGGGACGATACGCCGCAAGGGCAGGGGATCACGGGCAGATCGATACGCAACAACAAGGCCGAATCCATGTCTTCCGACTCGCCGCGGTTCGAGCCGTGGCGCGAACGTGTGGAACGGTACGGTATGCGCAGTGTCCTGGCCATGCCGCTGGGCGTAAAGAATGAAGTTGCAGGTGCGCTGGTCATGTACTCGGCGCACGAAAATACTTTCGATAAATTGACGATCAGCCGCCTGTCCGCGTTTGCCGGACGAGTCACGGTGGCGATGCTGGGCGCGCAGGAGCAACAGGAGTTGCGGCTCATGCAGGCGGCCATGAGCAACGCGGCGAACGCCATGTTCATCACCCGTTGTGACGGTGTCATCGAATGGCTGAACGAGGCCCTGAGCCGCTACAGCGGCTATACCTCGGCCGAGATTACGGGCTCTAACCCGCGCATATTCAATTCCGGCCAGCATCAGCAATCGTTCTGGAGCGAGATGTGGACGACCATACAGAACGGCAAGCATTGGCGCGGGGAAGTCGTCAACCGCACCAAGACCGGCGAGCTTTATACCGTTGCGCAAAGCATTTCGCCCTTGTATGACGGCAAGGGTGAATTGACGCACTTTCTGGCCGTGCAGCAGGATATTTCGGAGAAGAAACGTCTGGAAGAAGAGATACATTACCTTGCCTACCACGATCCGCTGACACACCTGCCCAATCGCATGCTGTTCCGGGATCGCGTGCAGCAGGCCATTGTCCAGGCACAGCGCGCCCATGCCAGGCTGGCGGTGATGTTCATCGATCTGGATGGATTCAAGGCGGTGAACGACATGCACGGGCACAATAACGGAGACTGCCTGCTGGAACTGGTTGCCGAACGTATCAGGTTATGCGTGCGTGCCGGCGACACGGTGGCGCGCCTGGGCGGCGACGAGTTCACTGTTCTGCTGCGGGACGTTAAGGACAGGGAGAGCATCGAAGGCGTAGCGAAAAAGCTGCTCGACATTGCCGCGCAGCCCTACATGCTGGACAGCGAGATACCGGCCACGGTCTCGTTCAGTATCGGAACCAGTATCTATCCCGAGGATGGTGAGAGTTTTGATGCGCTGCTGTCGCGTGCCGATCAGGCAATGTACAAGGCCAAGCAGGGCGGCAAGAACCGCCACCTCTTCTGCGGCGATAGGACCTAGAACGGCAAGCCCAGATCTGGAGCCGCCTGCAGCAGCACGCGACGGAAGTCGTTCTGGATGCGCCGCAAGGCGGCCTCATTGTCCGCCTCGAAGCGCAGCACGATCACCGGCGTGGTATTGGACGGGCGCATCAGGCCGAACCCGTCGGCGTACTCCACGCGCAGCCCGTCGATGGTGATGATGTCTTTTGCGTCCGTGAAACGGGCTTCTTTTTGCAGCGTTGCGATCAGGGTGTGGTTCACCCCCTCTGCGGTGTGGATGTGCAGTTCCGGGGTGCATACCGCATCCGGCAGCGCGTTCAACACGGCGCCGGGATCGCCGGAGCGGCTCAGAATCTCCAGCAACCGAGCGCCGGCATACAGGCCGTCATCGAAGCCGTACCAGCGTTCCTTGAAGAATACGTGTCCGCTCATTTCGCCTGCCAGCAGGGCGCCGGTCTCACGCATCTTGGCCTTGACCAGCGAGTGGCCGGTCTTCCATAGCGTCGGTTTGCCGCCATGCTCGCGTATCCAGGGAAACAGGTTGCGCGTGGATTTCACGTCGAAAATGATCTCGGCGCCCGAGTTGCGGCTCAATACATCGGCGGCGAACAGCATCAGCTGGCGGTCGGGGAAGATGATCTTGCCGTCCTTGGTGACCACACCGAGACGGTCGCCGTCGCCGTCGAATGCCAGACCCAGTTCACTGTCGTTGTCGCGCAGGGCGGCGATCAGGTCTTCCAGGTTATGCGGGTCGGACGGATCCGGATGGTGGTTGGGGAAGTTACCGTCCACGTCGCAGAACAATTCGGTGACCGTGCAGCCGATACCGCGATACAGCTTCGCGGCGAAGTCGCCCGCCACACCGTTGCCGCAATCCACCGTGATCTTCAGCGGGCGCGCCAGCTTGATGTCGCCGATGATGCGTGCCAGGTATTCCGGCGCGATGTCATATTGCGAGTAGCCGCCGTTGCCATGGGCAAGGTCGTTCTGTTCGATGCGCAGCCGCAGCTTCTGGATGGTCTCTCCAGACAGGGTCTCGCCCGCCAGCACCATCTTCAGGCCGTTGTAGTCCGGCGGGTTGTGGCTGCCGGTGATCATCACGGCGCAATCCGTCTTGAGCTGGAACGCGGCGAAGTAGGTCATCGGCGTGGCAACCATGCCCACGTCAATCACGTTGATGCCGCTTTTCTGGATGCCGCGCGCGAGCGCCTTTGCGAATCCCGGGCCGGACAACCGGCCGTCGCGGCCGATGGCGATGCTGTGCTGTTCGCGCGCCATCGCTTCCGAGCCGATGGCGTGCCCGATGGCCTCCACGATTTCGTCAGTCAGCGTCTTGCCGACGATGCCGCGTATGTCATACGCCTTGAAGATCTCCTTGGGAACGGCTGTCATGATTGGTGTTGCGAATGAATGGGGATGTGTCGTGCAACTTCTTTCGGCGGCAATTTGATCATGCAGTTGAAATGGCCAAGCGGGCACTCGCGTTTGAAGCAGGGGCTGCAGGCGAGGTCGAGCTTGAGCACCTGGGCATTATTCGACAGCGGGGGGGTGAACTGCGGGCTGCTGGAACCGAAGATGGCCAGCAGTGGACGATCCAATGCGGCAGCGATATGCATCAGTCCCGAATCGTTGCTGACGACGAGGTCTGCGCAGGACAGCAGCGCGATTGCCTCGCCGAGGTCGGTCACCCCGCACAGATTGCGGCATGGCTCGTTGCCGAGTGCAACGATCTTGTCGGCGACCTCTTTGTCTTTGGCCGAGCCGACGAGCCAGACGGCGTAGCCTTGTGTGCGCAAGTACTGGGCCAGCTCGGCGTAATACTGAGGCGGCCAGCGTTTGGCCGGGCCGTATTCCGCGCCGGGACAGAACACGGCGACAGGTCGGTCCAGCGACAGTTCGAATTTGGCGAGCGCCTGCTCGCGCTGTGTATCGCTTGCCATCAATTTCGGCGACGGCAGGGGGCGTGCGATTGCGTCACCCGGCGCTTCGGCGAGTTGTGCAAAGCGCTCCACCATCAGGGGCAGTTTTTTCTTGCTCAGCTTGCGGGCATCGTTGAGCAGGCCGTAACGCTTTTCGCCGACGAAGCCGGTCCGCCAGGGGATATCCGCAAAATACGGAACCAATGCCGATTTCCATGAGTTGGGCAGCACGATGGCCTGATCGTATTGCGCGTCCCGCAATTGCATCCCGAAGCGGCGCCGGGCAAGCAAACCGAGATCTCCGTGCGGAAACGGGTTGATGAGGACATCATGAATCTCGGGTATCTGCCGCAGCAGCTTTTCCGTCCAGGGCGGAGCCAGCACATCGATGATCGCATCGGGGTGACGCTGCTTCAGGCGACTCAGCATGGGCTGCATCAGCATGCAGTCGCCCACCCAGCTTGGGGCGATGATGAGGATTTTTCTCACGTGAAGACGGCCGGGGAAGGAGGGCGTTGGGCTTTAATGATGACCGAGCGGGAGTTCGCCCTTGAACTTGTACAAAGTGCCGCAATACGGACAGCGGGCCTCGCCCAGTTTTTCGACCGGGATGGCGACTCGCGGGTGTGCGCTCCACAAGCTGACAGCAGGAGTCGGGCAGAACAGAGGCAAGGCTTCCGCCCCGATCTCTACGTAACGCTGCGAAATGTTTTCGTTGGACATGTTCTCCCTTTTCTTGTCAATGTTATACGTGTGCCAGCCAGTCGGCATACTTGGCGTTCTTGCCTGCGACGATTTCGAAGAATGCGGCCTGCAATTTGGCGGTGATCGGGCCGCGGCTTCCGGTCCCGATCGTACGGTTGTCCAGTTCGCGTATCGGCGTGACTTCCGCCGCAGTGCCGGTGAAGAACGCTTCCTCGGCGCAGTAGACTTCATCGCGCGTGATGCGCTTTTCGATCAGTTCCAGTCCCATGTCCTTCGCCAGTGTGACGATGGAATCGCGCGTGATGCCTTCCAGGCATGAGGTCAGGTCCGGGGTGTAGAGCTTGCCCTTCTTCACGATGAAGACATTCTCGCCGGCCCCTTCGGCCACATAGCCATCGACGTCAAGCAGCAAGGCCTCGTCGTAACCGTCGTGCGCCACTTCCTGGTGCGCCAGGATGGAGTTGGTGTAGGTGCCCACCGATTTGGAACGGCACATGTTGATGTTCACGTGATGGCGGGTGAAGCTGGAGGTCTTCACGCGTATGCCCTTGGCCATGCCTTCCTCGCCCAGGTATGCGCCCCACGGCCACGCAGCCACGGCCACATGCACGCTGATGGCGGTGGCGGCGATGCCCATCGCCTCAGAGCCGTAGAACACGATGGGACGGATGTAGCAGGATTCCAGCTTGTTGGAACGCACCACTTCCTTTTGCGCTTCCAGCAGGGTGGCTTTGTCGTACGGCATCTTCATCTTGAAGATATGGGCCGAGTTGAACAGGCGGTCGGTATGTTCCTGCAAGCGGAATATTGCCGTGCCCTGTGCGGTCTTGTATGCACGCACCCCTTCGAACACGCCCATGCCGTAATGCAGGGTATGGGTGAGCACGTGGGTGGTGGCTTCGCGCCAGGGTACGAGTTTGCCGTCGTACCAGATGAAGCCGTCGCGGTCGGACATGGACATGTTGATTTCCTTAATTCGTTTTGTTGTTGCGAGGGCAGCGATTCTAGCCGTTTCCGCATTGATAATGAAGGGCATGGTTCAAACAACCAGCCGCGGGATATCTTCCAACGTATTTCTTTTGTTGCGCGTTCATGTAATCATCGCGCAACGCAAGTTGCAGCGGGATAGCCGGGGGCAGAATGGTGCAGCACATAGATTCCAACGAGATCAAGCCGGAAATGATGGACACGCAGGAAGAAAAACTGCGCAAGAGCCTGCTCATTTTCGCAGCGGCCTTCATGACGCTCGGGGTTATGCTGTGGCTGGCGATCTACTGGATGATGGGGTTGAACTTTTCGAGCAATGTCCCGCTGGGTTATCAGGCCATCTCCGTCGGGTCGCTGGTCTATTACATGAGAACCCGCAATTTCAAGGTTCTCCGCTCCGTTCAGCTCACCCTGTTCCTGTTTGCCCCGTTCATCATGCAATGGAGTATCGGGAGTTCGATCACCTCAAGCGGCGTCGCGCTGTGGGCGTTGCTGGCACCGATCGGCGCGCTGGTGGTGTCGGGCTGGCGCGAATCCATTCCCTGGTTCATTGCCTACATCGTGATGACGGCCGTGTCCGGCTTCTTCGACTATTATCTGAGTACCGGTGCGGCTACCGGCATCCCTTTGAATACCATAGGGATATTCTTCGCGCTCAACTTCGCGGCGATGTCCTCCATCCTGTATTTCCTGGTGCGCTACTTCGTGATCGAGACCGAAAAGATCAAGACCCAGCTAGACCAGCAACATGCCTTGCTGGCCGAGGAACAGAAGAAATCCGAGCGGGTGTTGTTCAACGTGCTGCCGTCCAATATTGCCGAACGCCTGAAGAATAACCAGGGATTGATCGCCGACGGCTATGCGGATGTGACCGTAATGTTTGCCGACCTGGTGAACTTTACCCAGCTTACGGAGCAAATGTCCCCGGAACAGATGGTCGGCCTGCTCAATACCGTATTTTCGGGCTTCGACGATCTGTCCGAAAAGTACGGCCTGGAGAAGATCAAGACCATCGGCGATGCCTATATGGTGGTGGGCGGCCTGTCGCGCGAACGTCCCGATTATGTGGAAGATATGGCGAACATGGCGATCGAGATGCTGGACTTCGTCTCCAGGCATCCGGCGCTGGTCAAACGCAGCCTGGGCATACATATCGGTATCGCCACCGGGCCGGTGGTGGCCGGCGTGATCGGGACCAAGCGCTTTATCTATGACCTGTGGGGCGACACGGTGAACATCGCCAGCCGCCTGACGGACGACGCAAAAGCGGGACACATCCTGACCGACAAGCTGACCTATAACCGGCTGCGTTTCGGCTATCTGTTCGAACCCCCCAGCATACTTAACGTGAAAGGGAAGGGCGAGATGACCTCGTATCGCATGATCGGACGTATCGGGCAGGCTGGAGAAGCGGGAGCAGGCCGCAACGTTTTTCACCTGCCTACCGCCGGCAATGCGCCGGCCGCGGTTTAGGTATTTTCCAGCAACGATTTCCACAGCATAGAGACAGGGGTCGTATCCAGGCGGCCCTGTTCGATGCGGCACGGCGTCAGGTTGTTCAGGCGCATCTGATGTTGTATGCGCCGCAGCTCGCGATACAGTTCGCGCACCTTGTTGCTGATCTCCCCGTCGATCAATTCCAGTTTCGCTGCTGTCTCCAGCAATGCGAGATTTCCGCTATTGGCAGTCAGTTCGGGGTGGGCGGAAGAATGGGCAAGGACCAGGAATTGCACCATGAACTCGATATCCACCATGCCGCCACTGTCCTGTTTGATGTCGAACAGGTCGGTCCTGTTCGGGTGGCCGTCATGCATTTTCCTGCGCATCTCGACGACTTCCCGCCGGAGCCCGGAAATTTCTCGCGGTGCACGCAGGACGTCGATGCGGACGCGCTCGAATTGCGCGCCGACCGCTTTGTTCCCGGCGCAGAAACGGGCGCGTGTCAGTGCCTGATGCTCCCACACCCAAGCATGCCGGAGCTGGTATTCCTCGAATGCGGCGATCGGGCTGACCAGCAGGCCGCTCTCGCCGTTGGGACGCAGGCGCAGATCGACTTCGTACAAGCGGCCGGATGAGGTGTAGCTGGAAAGCATGGTGTTGATGCGTTGCGCGAGGCGCGCGTAAATTTCCCCTGCATCCGGATGCTCGTCGTCGTACAGGAATACAAGGTCGAGGTCGGAGGCATAGCCCAGTTCGCGCCCTCCCAGTTTGCCATAGGCAATGACGGCAAACCGGGGCTCTTCCCTGTGCTTCTTGCGCGCATCGCGCCAGCAAAGACCGAGCACATGGCGCAGGAGGAGGTCGGCAAGATCGCTCAGATGGTCGCTCAGCTTTTCCAGGGGCAGCAGACCTTGCAGATCCATCGCCAGCAGATGGAAAGTCTGCGCCTGCTGGAATTGGCGCAGGGCGTCCATCTCGCGCTCGGCATCGCCGGCCTGTGCTGCAAGCAGCGCGGAAAGCTGGTCGTCCAGTGCCGCCCAATCCGGCGCGACATAGAGTTCCCGGGTGTCCAGCAGCTCATCGAGCAGGATGGGGTGTTGCGTCAGATAGTCGCCGGCCCAAGCGCTCGCGGAGAGCAGGCGCACGAGACGCGGCAATACCTGGGGATATTCGGTCAGGAAGGCGAGATAGGCGGCGCGGCGGGCGATGGCTTCCAGCAGTACCAGGATGCGGCGCAGAGCAGTGTCGCCGCTGGAAGTCGCCGGGCACAGCGCGGCGAGGCGCGGCAAGAGCGCATCGAGACGCTCACGGCTGATCTCGGGCAAGAGCTGATAGCGGCTGCCTTTGCGGAACTGCAGGAGGTTTTCGGCCAGGGAAATGCTCTCCCGGTAGCCGAGTGCGGCGAGTGCGGCGGCGATTTCCTCCACGGTCGAGTCGTCGCGCCACCATGTACACCCATTGGACTCCTGTTTCGAACCGAAGACGGTATCGAATTGCCGGCTGACAAAATCGCGCAACGGGTCGAGTGCGGCCGTCAATGCGGCATAGTCGGCATAGCCCATCGCCGTGGAGATGATCTTTTGCTGCTCTGCATCCTCCGGGAGTTCCTGCGTCTGCTGGTCGTCGAGGTATTGCAGGCGATGCTCCAGGTTGCGCAGGAATACATAGCTTTCGTCCAGCCGCTTAACCGTATCGGCACCCAGTTCGCCGTCCAATGCCAGCCTTTGTAGCACCTGACGGGTCGGTCGGATGCGCAGTGCGGCGTCGCGGCCGCCGCGGATCAGCTGGAACACCTGTGCGATGAATTCGATCTCGCGGATGCCGCCGGGGCCAAGCTTGATATTGTGATAGCGGTCGCGGCGCGCGACTTCGGCGCGGATCTGGGCATGCAGTTTGCGCATGGAGTCGAAGGCACCGAAATCCAGGTATTTGCGGAACACGAAAGGTTGGGCCAGCTTTTCCAGCACTCCGATATGCGCGCTGTTTTCCGGCGAGATGACGCGCGCCTTGATCCAGGCATAACGTTCCCATTCGCGCCCTTGCGCCACCAGGTATTCTTCCAGTGCGGCAAAACTCATGGTCAGCGGACCGCTTTCGCCGTAGGGGCGCAAGCGCATATCCACGCGGAACACATAACCGTCGGCGGTCAGGTCGTTGACGAGTGCGATGATCTTGCGGCCGAGGCGGTTAAAGAACTCGTGGTTGCTCAACGTGCGGGAGCCATTGGTCTCCCCGTCTTCGGGATAGACGAAAATCAGGTCGATATCCGAGGAGACATTCAATTCGCCGCCGCCCAGTTTTCCCATGCCGATCACCAGAAGCTCCTGGGGCGTGCCGCTCTCGGCTCCGAGCGGTTGGCCGAATTGTTCGACCATGGCCCGCATGGTCAATTCCTGCGCACGCCGCACGGCGAGCTCGGCCAATGCTGTCATGCTGCGCATCACCTCGCCGAGATCGGAAAGGCCATTCAGGTCCCGTGTCAAAACATGGAGCATCACACGTTTGCGCAGGCTGCGCAGCGCACTTGCCAGCTGCTCCTCGTTGCCGGCAGGGAGAGAGTCCGACCAGATCTGCATCATCCTGTTATCGCCGGGGGTGAGATGATTTTCGCGCAACCAGGTCAGCAAATGCGGCTCCGCGTCCAGCAAGCGTGCCAGATAGCGGCTGCAGTATCCGGCGTGCCGTACCATCTGGTCGAAATCGGTGGTGAAACAAGGGTTTTCGGTATTCATGGGGAGGGGTTCAGGTTAAAATACATGCACTGTCCTTCTGCCTTGCATTATAGGTTCCCCATGTTCCGCCTGTCTCCCATCTTCAAGCCGCTTCACCGCGTCACATGCTGAAAGCTTCTCTTTTTCTGGCCTGGCGCAGCATGGGACGTTTGTCCCGTTTTGCGCTTGAAGCCTTCCTGCTGTTGGCAATTGCCTGTGCATTGCTGCTGCTGACCTTGCGTTATCGCATCCTGCCCGATATCGAACGCTATCACGACCAGATTACTGCTGCTGCCAGTGCAGCCATCGGACAGCCGCTGACCATAGGCAAAATCGAGGCGGACTGGGATGGTTTGCGCCCGCGTCTGTTGCTGTCCAGCGTGCAGGTATTGGACCAGCAGGGGCACGTCGCGCTGAACCTGCCGCGTCTGGAGAATACGGTCGCCTGGACGAGTTTGCCCGCGGCGGAGTTGCGAATTCAAAGTCTGGTCATAGACAATCCAGATCTGTCTGTGCGGCGCGATGCTCAGGGGCTGTGGTATGTCGCCGGGATTCCGCTGGCGACGCAATCGCCGGATGCAGGGAGTCCTTCCGACTGGCTGTTGCATCAGACACAAGTCATCATTCGCAACGGGCGGATCTCCTGGCAGGACGAATTGCGCGCTGCGCCGCCGCTGGTGCTGGAACATGTCGATTTGAGCATCGACAACCGGTACGGACACCATCGCTTTGCGGTGCGCGCATCCGCACCGCAAAGGCTGGCTTCCCGTCTGGATGTGCGCGGCGACTTCAACGGCGACAGCTTTGCCCAAATGAATGAGTGGCGCGGGCAGTTATTCACCCAGCTCGACTATGCAGATGTGCTGGCGTGGAAACCATGGGTGACCCTGCCGAGCGCGTTCAAACATGGCAAGGGCGCTTTGCGCATGTGGCTGGGTTTCGAGCGGGGGCAGCTGAGCAGCGTGGATGCGGACGTGGCCCTGGCCGGGGTGCTTGCCCGGCTGTCCGAAGAATTGCCGCAGCTTGATCTGCGCGAATTGCGAGGCCGCATAGGCTGGCATCAACTGGATCGCGGATTCGAGGTCACCTCGCAACGCCTGTCATTGCAGATGCGCGACGGTTTCAAATTGAAACCGACCGATTTCTATTTGCGCCTGACAGACGGGCAGGGGGCGAGATATTCCTCGGGCGAGATCAAGGCTAACCTGCTGGACTTGGGTGATATCGCCGTCTTGGCTTCCTACCTGCCGCTTGGGCAGGAATTGAAAAGCCAAATCGCCGAAGCATCGCCACAAGGGCGCATCGCCGATTTGCACGCCTTATGGCAAAGCAATGCCGGAACGAGCCTGCGCTATGAAATCAAGGCGCGCTTTTCGGGGTTGTCGGTGCATCGTTTCGGCGACCTGCCCGGCTTTTCCGGGTTGAGCGGGAAAGTGGATGGTGCCGACGACAGCGGCACGCTCGCGCTCGACAGCCGCAAATTCACGCTTGATGCCCCTCAATTGTTTGCCGAGCCGGTGGAGTTCGATACGCTGGTCGCGCGGCTGGGCTGGGAGCGCAATTCGCGAGGCCTGGAAGTCAAGCTCAGCAACGTCGAACTGGCCAATGCTGATCTCGCCGGGACGATCTACGGCAGTTATCAGACTGAGCGCGAAGGGCCGGGGTCGGTGGATGCCACGGTCGACATGTCGCGAGTCGCGGTTCAGCGCACCGCGCATTACACGCCCGTTCCGGCGGTGAACAAGGAGACCCGCGACTGGCTGCAGTCGGCACTGCAAGGCGGCCAGGCGGACAAATTGCATGTGCGCTTGCGCGGAAACCTGCTCGACTTTCCCTTTGTGGGCAACAGCCGGGGCCTCTTCCGCCTGGAAGCGCGAGCCAAGGGCGTGGTGATGGAATTCGCCAAGGGGTGGCCGCGTCTGGAGGATGCGCAGACCCATTTGCTGATACAAGGAAACAAGCTCGGCATCGATGCGGTCAGCGCCACGACCGCAGGCGCACATCTGCAGAACGTCAAAGTCGGCATTCCCAACCTGCTCGATGCCAAGCCGGTGTTGCAGGTACGGGGAGAAGTCGCGGAGACCACGCCGCATTTCCTGGATTACATCAACCAGAGCCCGGTGAGTGGTTATCTGGGCGGATTTACCGAAGGGATCAAGGCGAGTGGCGACGGCAAGCTGGGGCTGCAACTCGACATCCCTTTGAGCGGGGATACGCCAGTCCAGGTTCGCGGGGAATATCGTTTCGTGAACAACGAAATCGATCTCGGCAAGAATGTCCCGTTGCTGCGAAACGTGAACGGCATCATGCTGTTCACCGAATCGTCGGTGAATGCGGGTGATATCGCGGCACAGATATTGGGCGGCGACGCACACCTGGCGGTGCTGAGCGACAACGGCGCCTTGTTGACCAAGGCACGGGGCAAACTCGACCTGGATAACTTGAACAGGCTGGCGCCGCTTCCCGTACTGGGACGATTGCATGGCTCGGCCGATTGGAATGCCGAAATTCGAGCCCAGAACAAACTGGTCGATGTGACGATCGATTCGGATCTGCATGGAATTTCGTCGACCCTGCCTGCGCCTCTGGCCAAGCCTGCAGACGCGCGTATGCCTCTGCATTTCGAGAGGAAGAACATCAGGCCAGGACGGGATATTCTCGGTTTGCGCTACGGGTCGCTGTTCGATGCAAGGTTTTCGCGTCAGGTGGACGCGGACGGCGCATGGAATATCCGCAACGGACGCATTGTATTTGGCGGAACCGCAGCGCTGGGCAGCAGGGAGGGGGTATGGGTGGTCGGAAAGTTGCCGCAGCTGTCGCTCGAAGGATGGAGCGGTCTGGGCCTGACGTCGGGAGGAAGCGGGTCGCTGCCCAATGTGGCGGGCATTGAAGTGACCGTGGAAAAATTGACCGGCTACGGCAATACGGTGAATGCGTTGGCCATCAATGGCAGCGGACGCAATGGCTTGCTCAGCCTGCGCCTGGCATCCAGGGAGTTGAACGGCGACTTGATCTGGCAGCCGCAGGGAAATGGCAAATTGCTCGGGCGCTTCAAAAGCGCGATGCTGGGCGAAGGGCAGGGCGAGGCTTCCAGGGAGGTTCACCCTGTTCCGGCCAGAAGCGAAGTTCCCGACAACACCTCATTCCCCGCGGTCGACGTGACTGTGGATAAACTGTTCTACAAGGGGCGCAATCTGGGCAGGCTGGAGATGGCGTTGAGCGAATCCGGGGGGGACGTGTTGCTGGATCGCTTGCTGCTCGTCAATCCCGACGGTGCGCTGAACATGAGCGGCAAATGGCAGGCACAACCCGAACAAACCCAACTCAATGTAAAGGTCGATATCAGCGATGCAGGCAAGATTCTGACGCGCTCCGGCTACCCGGACAGCCTCAAGGACGGCAACGGTTCGCTGGCGAGCGACCTGCATTGGGCTGGCGCGCCGGATACCTTCAATTATTCCAGGCTGAACGGTTCGGTGCATTTGAACGTCGGCAAGGGAAGGTTCCTCAAGGTCGACCCCGGCGCCGCAAAATTGCTCGGTGTGCTAAGCCTGCAATCCATACCCAAGCGCATCACGCTGGACTTTACGGATGTATTCAGCAGCGGATTCGAGTTCGACAGCATCACCGGCAATGCCCAGATCGTGAACGGCATGCTGTTGACCAACGACATGAAACTCACCGGCTCGGCGGCGAAAGTCTCCATGTCGGGACAGGTTGACCTGGCCCGCGAGACACAGGAACTCAAGGTGCGCATCCTGCCGTCGATCGGTGATAACGTGTCGCTACTTTCGTTTGCGGCGGGCCCCGTGGTCGGGGTGGGGGTCTTGCTGGCAAACAAAATATTGCGCGATCCGCTCGATAAGCTGGTTTCGTTTGAATACAATGTCAGCGGCAGCTGGGCGGATCCCAAGGTGGAAAAGGTGGGGCAGTCCAAACCTGCTCCGGGCGGAGTGCCTGCCCAGAGCGGGGTATCCACCCAGGGCGTATCAGGCTCGGGAGATTAGTCGCCTGAATCATTGCAGTGTCCGAATAACCAGAATCTGAAAATGTGAAAGTCACACCATATGTCTTCCCTAGATAGCACCCAATCGCGTATTGCCGCACAACTCAACGCATTCAAGGTCGCCGCCATCCAGATGGCCTCCGGCCCCAAGGTCGAAGGCAATCTGAGCGAGGCGCGACGCCTGATCGCAAAGGCTGCGGAACAGGGTGCGAAATTGGTGGTGCTGCCCGAGTTCTTTGCCATCATGGGCATGAACGAGCAGGACAAGGTCAAGGTGCGCGAACAGCCCGGTCAGGGGCCGATCCAGAGCTTCCTCAGCGAGATGGCGCGCAAACACAGGATATGGCTGGTGGGCGGCTCCATTCCCCTGGCGGCCAGCACGCCGGACAAGGTGCGCAACAGCCTGTTGGTATTCGACGAGACCGGGGCCCAAGTTGCGCGTTACGACAAGATCCATCTGTTCAACCTGACACTGGGCAACGAACACTACAACGAAGCCAGCACCATTGAGGCTGGCGACAAGGTCGTGGTGGTGGATAGTCCGTTCGGCCGTATCGGCCTGGCCATATGCTACGACCTGCGCTTCCCAGAGCTGTTCCGCGCGATGAAGGACGTTGACATCATCGTGCTGCCTTCCGCATTCACCGCCACTACTGGCAAGGTGCACTGGGAGCCGCTGGTGCGCGCGCGCGCCATCGAAAACCTGTCCTATGTCATCGCCGCGGCGCAAGGCGGCTACCATGTGAGCGGACGCGAGACGCACGGACACACCATGATCGTTGATCCCTGGGGGCGCATCATGGACGAATTGCAGCGCGGTTCCGGCGTGGTCATCGCCGATGTGAACCAGAACTATCAGGCCAGCTTGCGCAGCAGTCTGCCCGCACTATCCCACCGCACATTGTCTTGCGACAGTCTGGATCAGGCATGAATGCTGCCCTGCAATTGGCGCAAAGCGCACTGCTCACCGCGCACGGACTGGAAGCCCGCCATCTGGAACAGGTGTTCGGCAAGATGCTGGCGCATCGTGTGGACTACGCCGACCTTTATTTTCAGTACAGCCGCGCCGAGAGCTGGTCGCTGGAAGAGGGCATCGTCAAATCGGGCAGCTTCAATATCGACCAGGGAGTGGGGGTGCGCGCGATCAGTGGCGACAAGACCGCGTTCGCCTATTCCGACGATATTACGCTGTCCGCGCTGGAAGACGCGGCGCTGGCTACCCGTGCGATCGCGCGCCAGGGCGGCAAACAGGTTGCGGCCCATCTGCATGCCGGCAAAGTGCGCGAACTCTACTTGCCGCACGACCCCATCGCCACCCTGAAAGCCGACGAGAAAGTCGCGCTGCTGGAGCGGCTGGAACGCCACGCGCGCGCGCTCGATCCTCGCGTCACGCAAGTGATGGCGAATCTCGCCGGAGAATATGACGTGGTGCTGGTGGCGCGCAACGACGGGCTGATGAGCGCCGATATCCGCCCGCTGGTACGCCTCTCGCTGCAAGTGATCGTTGAAAGCAACGGTCGCCGCGAGCAAGGATCCGCGGGCGGCGGCGGGCGTTTCGGTTACGAGTATTTCAGCGACGACATACTGCAACGCTATGCC
>DAIDAJ010000121.1 GCA_027310665.1 Sideroxydans sp.
ATACGCCGTTCTTTCAGGGTTACCGTCCGCAGTTCTACTTCCGCACCACCGACGTGACGGGTGCGGTCGAACTGCCGGCAGGAACCGAGATGGTGATGCCTGGCGACAACGTCAGCATCACGGTGAACCTGATCAACCCGAGCGCGATGGAGGAAGGCCTGCGCTTCGCGATCCGCGAAGGCGGTCGTACCGTCGGCGCAGGTGTGGTTGCCAAGATCATCGAATAGCAGGATTCAGGATTCGGGATGCGGGATGCGGGAGTGAGCTCCTGACTCCTGTCTCCTGTGCCCGTATCCTAACTTTTTAGGCCAGTAGCTCAATTGGTAGAGTATCGGTCTCCAAAACCGAGGGTTGGGGGTTCGAGACCCTCCTGGCCTGCCAGTTAGTAAAGTAGAAACGGACAGTTCATACATGGCTGACAAGATCAAATTGCTGGTTGCATTTCTGTTCGTCGTGGCAGGAGTAGTCGGCTACTATGCATTGCAGGATAGCGCTGCAGTATTGCGTGTACTGTCGGTGCTGCTTGGCGTATTGCTGGCGGCGGGGATGTTCTGGACGACCGTGTCGGGCAAGCAATTCTTTGGCTTTGCCGGCGATTCGGTAACGGAAGCGAAGCGCGTGGTGTGGCCGACGCGTAAAGAGACGATACAGACCACGGCAGTGGTGATTCTGTTCGCGGTGGTAATGGCACTGTTCCTGTGGGCGGTAGATGCGAGTCTGTTGATGATCGTCAATAAATTGATGGGACGGAGTGAGTGATGGCCAAGCGTTGGTATGTGGTGCATACGTACTCGCAGTTCGAGAAGAGCGTGCAGCGTGCTTTGCTGGAACGCATCGCGCGCGAAGGAATGCAAGACCTGTTCGGGCAGATACTCGTTCCGGTAGAAGAGGTTGTCGAGCTGAAGTCTGGGCAGAAGAGCATCAGCGAACGCAAATTCTTCCCCGGTTATGTGCTGGTCGAGATGGACATGACCGACGAGAGTTGGCATCTGGTAAAGAACACGCCCAAAGTCACCGGTTTCCTTGGTGGTTCGGCGATGAAGCCGACCCCCATCAGCCAGAAGGAAGTCGACAACATCATGTCGCAGATGCAGGCGGGTGTTGAGAAGCCCCGTCCCAAAGTGCTGTTCGAGGTGGGCGAGGCTGTGCGTGTCAAGGAAGGTCCCTTCACCGATTTCCATGGCATGGTGGAAGACGTCAATTACGATAAGAGCAAGCTGCGGGTTGCGGTCACCATATTTGGTCGATCCACGCCTGTAGAACTGAATTTCGGGCAAGTCGAAAAAGCCTGATGTTGAGCGCCGGAATTTCCGGCATGACAAACGGGGAGCGTATCGGAGCAGTGGCGATATGCGTTTAACCCACATTTAGGAGTAGTAAAAATGGCAAAGAAGATTGTCGGCTATATCAAGCTGCAAGTCCCGGCCGGTAAGGCCAATCCCAGTCCTCCTATCGGCCCGGCATTAGGGCAGCGCGGCCTGAACATCCTGGAATTCTGCAAGGCGTTTAATGCCCAGACCCAAGGTGTCGAGCCAGGCCTGCCGATTCCGGTGGTGATCACCGCCTTCGCGGACAAGAGCTTCACTTTCGTGATGAAGACTCCTCCTGCGACCATTCTGATCAAGAAGGCCGCCGGCGTGCAAAAAGGCAGCAAGACGCCGCATACCGACAAGGTCGGCAAATTGACTCGCAAGCAGGCGGAAGATATCGCCAAGGCCAAGCAGCCCGATCTGACGGCAGCTGACTTGGACGCCGCAGTACGCACCATTGCTGGTAGCGCGCGCAGCATGGGCATTACCGTGGAAGGGGTGAAATAACATGGCACAAGTTTCCAAACGTTACAAGGCGCTGGCCGCCAAGGTTGATCGCAACAGGCTGTACGCGCTGGACGAAGCGCTGAAGCTGGTGAAAGAGACCGCTAAGGCCAAGTTCGACGAGTCCATCGACGTGGCAGTGAATCTGGGCATCGATGCCAAGAAGTCCGACCAGTTGGTACGCGGCTCGGTGGTGTTGCCAAAAGGTACCGGCAAGACTATGCGCGTGGCCGTATTCGCTCAAGGCGCCAAGGCAACAGAAGCCAAGGCGGCTGGTGCCGATATCGTCGGTTTCGACGATCTGGCCGAAAGCATCAAGGGCGGCAAGATGGATTTCGACGTGGTGATTGCTTCTCCGGATGCGATGCGTATCGTCGGCCAGCTGGGCCAAATCCTCGGTCCGCGCGGTCTGATGCCTAACCCCAAGGTGGGCACGGTGACTGCCGACGTGGCCGGTGCTGTGAAGAATGCCAAGGCCGGTCAGGTTCAATACCGCACAGACAAGAATGGCATCGTTCAGTGCACTATCGGTCGCGCCTCGTTCGCGCCGGAAGCGTTGCGCGAAAACATGCTGGCTCTGATCGATGCATTGAACAAGGCCAAGCCCGCAGCTTCCAAGGGTGTCTACCTGAAGAAGGTCGCGATCTCCAGCACCATGGGTGTTGGTATTCGCGTAGAGCAGGCCAGCCTGGTGGCGTGATGTATTGAATTTGGCGGCGGGGTTGTCCCCGCTGCCATTTGTTCTTTGACTGCTGGCGGTATAGGCAGATTATCAAAGACCGTAGGTGTCAGAGGCGATGTCGGTCCGAGACTTAATTGACGGTAGTAGTGTCGACCCACGCAGATGGTGTGCCCGCAAGCAGGATGTAATTGTGTTCCCTGTCTTGAGGACGCGGTCGTTAATCAAGGGATATCAAACTATGGTGCGATATTCCGCTGTGAAGATGGAGGAAGACTTTGGGTCTTAATCTGCAAGAAAAGCAAGCGGTGGTCGCGGAAGTCAGCGCACAAGTGGCGCAAGCTCAGACTATCGTGTTGGCTGAGTATCGCGGCATCGAAGTCAGCGACATCACCAGGCTGCGTGCCAATGCACGGCAGTCCGGTGTGTATTTCCGCGTGGTTAAAAACACGCTGGCTCGTCGCTCGGTGCAAGGCACTCCGTTCGAAGCGTTGGCAGAAAAGATGGTGGGGCCGTTGGTTTACGGTATCAGCGCCGATCCTGTTGCCGCAGCGAAAGTGGTGCATGAATTTGCCAAATCCAACGAGAAGCTGGTGATCACAGCGGGTGCTTACAATGGCAAGGTGCTGGACAAGGCGGGCGTTTCCGCGCTGGCCACCGTACCTTCCAAGGAAGTGCTGCTGGCGCAACTGTGTGGTCTGTTGCAATCTCCGGTTTCCGGTTTGGCGCGCGTACTCGCTGCAGTGGCAGAAAAGAATACTGCTGCCGCTTAATTTATTTAGATCTCTTATTTCAGGAAGAACAACATGGCATTCGATAAAGACGCATTTTTGGCAGCACTGGACAGCATGTCCGTGCTGGAATTGAACGAGTTGGTGAAGGCAATCGAAGAGAAATTCGGCGTGTCCGCTGCCGCAATGGCTGCTCCTGCTGCCGGTGGTGGTGCTGCTGCCGGTGGCGCTGCCGCTGTTGAGCAGACCGAGTTCACTGTGACCCTGAAGGCTGCTGGTGACCAGAAGGTAAACGTGATCAAGGTTGTGCGTACCATCACCGGTCTGGGCTTGAAAGAAGCCAAGGATCTGGTTGACGGCGCACCGAAGCCGGTCAAGGAAGGCATCAGCAAGGCCGATGCTGACGCGATCGCCAAGCAACTGATTGAAGCTGGCGCAACTGCTGAAGTCAAGTAATCTCGGCGTTTGCAGAGAGGCTGACGGAAAACCCGTCAGCCTTTT
>DAIDAJ010000014.1 GCA_027310665.1 Sideroxydans sp.
GTCGGTGATGGTCTTGTCGATGTCTTCGCGCAAGGGGCCGGCATTGCCGATACAGGTCGTGCAGCCATAAGCGGCCACGCTGAAGCCCAGTTGTTCCAGGGATTGCAGCAGGCCCGCATTGGTCAGGTATTCCGTGACCACACGCGATCCGGGAGCCAGCGAAGTCTTGATGTGCGGCGCAACGGTCAAGCCTTTTGCAACCGCCTTCTTCGCCAGCAAGCCAGCGGCCAGCAGCACGCCGGGGTTGGAGGTGTTGGTACAGCTGGTGATGGCGGCGATCATCACGTCGCCGTTGCCGATATTGGTGTTGTCCTTGCCGGTGGCAAAGCGCTTGGTCAGCTTGTCGGCGGGCTGGTTGAAGCCGTTCTCGGCGATGGGCTTGCTGTACAGGGTATTGAAAGACTCTTTCATTTTGGACAGGGTGATGCGGTCTTGCGGGCGTTTCGGGCCGGCCAGCGAAGGCTCGATGCTGTCCAGGTCCAGTTCCACCACGCCGCTGTAATCGATGCTGCCATCTTTGGGCACGCCGAACAGGCCTTGCGCCTTGAAGTAGGCCTCGAAAGCGGCCACTTCTTCATCGGTTCGTCCGGTGCTGCGCATGAAATTGACCGTGACTTCGTCCACCGGGAAGAAGCCCATGGTGGCGCCGTATTCCGGCGCCATATTAGCGATGGTGGCGCGGTCGGGCAGGGTGAGGGCGGAAGTACCATCACCGAAGAACTCGACGAACTTGCCCACCACTTTTTGTTTGCGCAGCAGTTCGGTGACGGTCAGCACCAGGTCGGTCGCGGTGACGCCTTCGCGCAGTTTGCCTTTCAGGTGCACACCGACCACGTCCGGTGTCAGGAAATATACAGGCTGGCCCAGCATGCCGGCTTCCGCCTCGATGCCGCCCACGCCCCAGCCGACCACGCCGATGCCGTTGATCATGGTGGTGTGGCTGTCGGTGCCCACCAGCGTGTCGGGATAGGTCACGCCGTCCTTTTGCAGCACGCCGCGCGCCAGATATTCGAGGTTCACCTGGTGCACTATGCCGATGCCGGGCGGCACGACCTTGAATGTGTCGAACGCCTGCATGCCCCATTTCATGAAGCGGTAGCGCTCGGTGTTGCGCTCGAATTCCATCTCCATGTTCAGCTTCAGCGCGTCGGGCTGGTTAAAGTAGTCGATCTGCACCGAGTGGTCGACGACCAGGTTCACCGGAACCAGCGGCTCGATGATCTTGGGATTCTTGCCTATCTTGGCGGCGGCATCGCGCATGGCGGCGAGGTCGGCCAGCAGCGGGACGCCGGTGAAGTCCTGCAGCACGATGCGCGCAACGACAAACGGGATCTCGTCGGCACGCGCCGCGTTGGGTTTCCAGTTCGCCAGTTGCCGCACATGCGCTTCCGTCACTTTCTTGCCGTCGCAATTGCGCAGCACAGATTCCAGCACGATGCGGATGGAGACCGGCAGGCGCGAAATGTTGCCTACTCCGGCAGCTTCCAGTGCGGGCAGGGAGTACAGCGTCGATTCTTTGTTGCCGGAGAGGTTGAAAGTCTTGCGGGTATCGAACAGATTGTGGGACATGACGAATGGCTCCAAAGTATGAAACGAGAAAGATGCATTAGCTCCAAAGGGCAAAACGGTGATGGCAAAGGATTATAGCGCGGCGTGCAGGCTGCAGGGAGTCGTAGTAAATGTTCAGGGTACTCCCGGAAAGCCCGTCGCAAAAGGACTTCCGGGCTATCGGCTATTCAATTTGCAGGATTTTCTGAATTAGTAATAATCAGTATTAACTTCCGCGCAAATGACGGCGAAATGAGCGGCAGGATGGAAATATCCGCATGCAGACACTATTTTGTGGTGTTCCCGGTTTCGCCCGGAGTCCTATTCCAGGATTACCTCGGGCTGTGGCGCGGTTGCACTCTTTTTCGGTGTGCGCACCAGCAGCAGCAACGGCAGCATCATCACGAAGTTGAGCGTGGCGAACCATAAGCTGTCGATGTAGCCGATATTTTGCGCCTGGTGCAGTACCGCGCGGGCAGCCATGGCGATGCCTTGAGGGTCCTGTGCGCCGAGATGGAGCGGGGCGAGATAGACTCTTAGCGGCTCGCTGTATGGCGTGATGTCGCCGCGCAGCAGACTCCAGCTTTGTTGCGTGCTGCGTGAAAAGTAGGTGGCGAGGATGGAAATGCCGAACGAGGAACCGACCGCGCGGATCAGGCTGTAGATCCCCGCGGCTTCCGCAGCGGTCTCTCTGGGCAATGTCGTGAAGGCGAGCGTGGAAATAGGCACGAAGATCAGGCCCATGCCCACACCCTGCAGCATCATCGGCACGATCAGGTCGCCCGCGGTGATGTCGCCGGTGAAACGCGTCATCAGGTAATTGCCCACGATGCTGGCACAGATGCCGGTGAAGATGAAGTTGCGCGGAGGGATCCTGTTCACGAACTTGCCGACGAAGATCATCACCAGGAACGAAGCCAGTCCGCGCGGTGCCATGTAGAGGCCGGCTTCGAAGGTGGGATAGTCCAGGAATTCCTGCAGGAACAGCGATTGCAGCAGCATGCCACCGAAGAAGCCGATACCGATGGTGGTCATGATCAGGCTGGCGACCAGGAAATTGCGGTCGCGGAAGATACGCAGGTCGAACAGCGGATGATGCTTGCCGGTGAGCGTGTAAACGACGAAGAAGGCCAGTGAGACTACCGTGACGCAGGCAGCGAAGATCAGGGTCTGCGAACTGAACCAGTCATCCTGGTTGCCGCGATCCAGCACCAGTTGCAGCGCGCCGATGCCCAGCGCCAGGGTGGCAAAGCCCAGCCAGTCCATGCGCCGCTCGCGGGTGGTGGTATCTGGAACATGGCGCAGGGCGAGCACGAAGGAAGCGATGCCGACCGGCAGGTTGATATAGAACGTCCAGCGCCAGCTGATCGCTTCAGTGAGCCAGCCGCCCAGGGTCGGTCCCATGATGGGGGCGACCATCACACCCATGCTCCAGATCGCCATGGCTTTGCCGCGCTGTTCGCCGGGAAAAACCTGCAGCATGATGGACTGCGACAGCGGCACCAGCGCTGCGCCGAACACCCCCTGCAGGAAGCGGAACAGCACCATTTGCGCTAGTGAGACGGCCATGCCGCACAGTGCCGAGGTGATGACGAAGCCGGCGATGCTGATCAGCAGGAAACGCTTTTGTCCGATGCGGTCGGTGATGAAGCCGGTGAGCGGCATGATGATGGCCGAGGCGATCAGGTAGGAGGTCAGCACCCAGCTGATGTTGTCCGGCGTGGCATCCAGTTGGCCCGCCATGTTGGGGAGTGCCACGTTGATGATGGTGGTGTCCAGCACCTGCATGATGGTCGCGGCCATCACGGCGGCGCTGATCAGTATCCGGTTGCCGCTCATGACTGCGCTACTTGAGTTGCACGCTCACGGTTGCGGTGGCGCCGATGCGCAGCGGGTGTGCCGCGTCCGTGGGTGCAAACTTGATACGCACCGGCACGCGCTGTGCGATCTTCACCCAATTTCCGGTCGCGTTCTGCGGCGGCAGCAGCGAGAAGGCTGTGCCAGTGCCGCCGGAGAGGCTTTCCACCGTGCCCTTGAAATGCTGGCCGGGATACATGTCGATCTGGATGTCCACATTCTGGCCGGGGTGGATGCCGGCCAGTTCGGTCTCCTTGTAGTTGGCATCGATATGAAAGCTGTTGTCCGCGATGAGCGCGAACAGCGGTACGCCGACGCCGACAAGCGATCCTGCAGTGAGCGACAAATTGCTGATCTGGCCGTCCTGTGCGGCAATGACATGCGTATGCTCGAGATCAAGCTTGGCCTGGTCGATCGCAGCTTGTGCCTTCAATACGTCGCCCCGCTCGCTGGTCTTTACCGGGGCGGACATCGCTTTGGTCAGCTTGCCGCGCGCCTGTTCCAGCGATGCCTGCAATGCCTGCATGCGGGTCTGTGCATCGTCCAGCGATTGTTGCGAAAGGAAATGCTGTTCCACCAATTCCTTGTCGCGCGCATAAGTGCTGTGCGCATTGGCAAGATCGCTTTCAGCCTGGGAGACCTGCGCGCGGGCGACGGCAATCTCGGCACTGTCCTGGCGGGCGGATTGCCGGGCGAGGGCGAGATCGGCCTGGGCACGTTCAAGTGCGATGGAGAATGGTTCGGGATCGATGTCGAACAGCGCATCGCCTTTGTGTACGTGCTGGTTGTCCTTGACGTATACGGCCACGACCCGGCCGTTGACCTGCGCAGCCACATTCACCACATCAGCATTGATGTAGGCATTCTCGGTGCTGCGCGAGAGTCGGGCGAAATATGCAATGGAAAAACCTGCTATCAACGCAACAAGCGCCAGTGCGATGATGATCTTCTTTTTATGCGCTTTCAGGCGTTCCATGCGTCATTTCCCGTTGTTACGGCTCCCTGGCCAGTTTGTCGCGGACGTTCTGCAGCACTGCGATGGCGACGCCGATATCTTCCTTGCTCGAACCTTCCAGAATCTCTTTGCGCAACTCGGCGGCATTGCTGCGGATGATCTCTACCGCCTTCTTGCCGTCGGGCGACAGGTAAAGGTGTTTGACGCGCCGATCGGTCTCGCTGCCACAGCGTTTGAGCAGCCCTTCCTGTTCCATGTGATCGACCTGCTTGACCAGCGTTGCGGCTTCTATGCCCATGTGTTGTGCCAGCTCGCAATGAGTGCAGCCGTCGTGGCGCGAAAGATGCATCAATAGCAGCCAGCGCGAATGCGAAAAGCCGAGCGGCCGGAGCCGCCTGTCCAGCTCGGTGCGCCAGGCGTGCGCGACCAGATGTAATGTTTCAGCGAATTGTTCGTCCAGAGGTTTCATGCGGTTGTTGGCGTACTAATTGTTAGCTTGCTAAGTATTTTCGTGCAATCGGGCGGTTTTGTCGAGTAAATAATTGTTTAGTAGGGTTATAGCGAGGCGACGGTAGCTGCACGTAGCGTGGCGTCATCAAGATTGTCGAGCAGAAGTACTTTTGCTGCGGACAGCCGGGTGAAGTTGCTGGCAGTGGAGCGCCGATAGGCCGGGTCGTAATGCTGGATCAATAGCTTCTCAACCAGAGCAGCCCATTTCCCTTGTTCGGCCAGCATCTGCCAGTGATCAAGGACTTGACGGCCATGCAGAGGCAACAGGGGGGTGAGACGCTGCACGAGCAGAGCCGGGTCGCTCAAAAAGTGTTTGTAGTCTTCCATGAGCAGTTGTACGCGTGCTGAAACCGGTGCTTCGATCAGCAGGCAATCCGAGTCGCGCATTTTGAGCAGCAGCGATTCGGGCGTGTTGATGAGGCCGATCTTCTTGCTTTCGGCCTCCACAAATACAGGCTGCCGGGCATCGAAGTGGCGCAGTGCATCCCACAACCGGCTGTCGAACATCTTCTGTGCGGGTTGAACTTCGTCCGGAAGATTGCCGAGCAGGGAGCCGCGATGCTGAGCCAGTGCTTCCAGATCGAGCACCTGTGCACCCTTCTCCCGCAACACGCGCAGCAACCGGCTTTTGCCTGAACCGGTCGGTCCGCATACCACGCGGAACTGCAGAGTGCCGGGCAGTGATTCCAGTTCGGCGAGGACATGGCGGCGGTAGGTCTTGTAGCCGCCGTCCAGCCTGCCGGTGGACCAGCCGACCTGCGCAAGGATGTGCGCCATCGCACCGCTGCGCTGGCCGCCGCGCCAGCAATACACCAGCGGTTTCCATTGTTTCGGCTTGTCGCTGAAGGAGGTTTCCAGATGCTGCGCGATGTTGCGCGCAATGAGTGCTGCGCCGCGCTTCTTGGCCACGAACGGCGAGACTTGCGTGTAGAGCGTGCCGACCTCCGCGCGCTGCTCATCGTTCAGCACAGGGGCGCTGATCGCACCGGGGATATGGTCTTCGGCGTACTCGGCGGGGGAGCGAACGTCGATGATTTCGTCGAAATCGGACAGTTGTGATACGGTGGCGACCCTTGGATTTTGCATAGACTATTTTGTATGAACGACGCGATCAAATTGACACAGTATTCCCACGGTGGCGGCTGCGGCTGCAAGATCGCACCCGCGGTATTGGCCGAGATGCTGGCTGCAATGCCGCTCCCGCCATCTTACCCGAACCTGATGGTGGGCACCGAAAGCAGCGACGACGCCGCGGTCTATAAACTCAACGACTCGCAAGCCATCGTTGTCACCACCGATTTCTTCATGCCCATCGTGGACGACGCGCGCGACTTCGGGCGCATCGCTGCAACCAATGCCTTGTCCGATGTGTACGCCATGGGAGCGACCCCGATTCTCGCCCTGGCCGTCGTGGGCATGCCGATCAATAAATTACCGTTGGGGACCATACGCGACATCCTCGCGGGGGGCGCTTCGGTGTGCGAAGCGGCAGGGATCCCGATCGCCGGCGGACATTCCATCGATGCCCCCGAACCGATCTATGGTTTGGTCGCGGTAGGTGTGGCGCATCCCGATCACATCAAGCGTAATGACCGGGCACGGACGGGCGATGTGCTCATTCTCGGCAAGCCGCTGGGCGTGGGGGTATTGAGCGCAGCGCTGAAGAAAGGCGAGCTGGATGCTGAAGGTTATAGGCAGATGGTGGATACGACCACGCAGCTCAACCGCGTCGGTGCGGTGCTGGGCGGGATACCGGGCGTGCACGCAATGACCGACGTCACCGGCTTCGCATTGCTTGGACATCTGCTGGAAGTGTGTCGCGGTTCGAAACTGGGCGCAGAGCTGGATTACGACACGTTGCCGTTCCTGCCGGTGGCGTTGCGTCTGGCCGAACAGGGTTACAGCACCGGCGCGGCGGACCGCAATTGGAGCAGCTACGGCGCGGAGGTGGATCTGCCGCCAGGCTTTCCCGAGTGGCAGCGCAAACTGTTGTGCGATCCGCAGACCAGCGGCGGATTGCTGGTGGCGTGCGCGGCGAACGAGGCAGACCGGATACTGGCTATCTTCGGGGAAAAGGGATTTTCTGCAGCGCGGGTGATCGGAAAGATGGTTTCCGGAGAAGCGCGCGTCAGGATACGTTGAGAGTGCTTGGCTACGGCTCCAGGTGTAAACCCGGTGTTTGGGGGGGCGGTGCAGCCTGGGACTTTGCATACTGATTCAACAAGGCAACGATGTCCTGATGATTTGCCTTGATGGCAAGATCGAGCGGCGTACTGCCGTCCTGGTATTTTGCAAAACAGCTGGCGCCTTTGCTGAGCAGCAATTTAACGACTTCGGTATGCCCGTTGTTGGAAGCCTTGTGCAATGACGTCCAGCCGTCGGTGGTTGCCGAATTGACGTCTGCATTCCTGAAGATCAGGTACGCACAGGCAATCAGATGTCCACGGGTTGAGGCCTGCATCAACGGTGTCCAGCCAGTATGGCTGCGCGTATCCGGTTCGGCACCCTTTTCGATCAGCAACTTCAAAACGTCGACGTGGCCGTTGTAGGCTGCCCAGTGCAGCGGCGTGTAGCCGTTCCTGTCTCTTGTGGCGACCCTGGCGCCGCATTTGATCAGCAAACGTGCGAAATCCAGGTTGCCGTTGAAGGCGGAGACCATCAGCGGCGTCCAGTTGCGGTCGTCGCGCACCTCCAGGTCAACTCCGCAGGACAGGAATATCTGCACTGCGTTCTGATTGTTGTCATCGACCGATTGCAGCAGCCCGTGCCCCGTGAAGTCGTAGCCGTATTGCACGAGCTCCTGGCGTTTGTATTCCGGGATGTCGTCCCATGCATTGATCTTTTTGCCATGGTTATGCAACGCGTGAAGATAATTGCCGAGGCGAATGATCTCCCCTGCCGCTTCGATCGGAAATCCTTCCCTGGTCCCGCCGCGCTTGTCCACCATCAGATCCTGCAGATATTGCTCGATGTGGGGTGTTTCCCATAGGTCGAGCAGTTTGTTGAACACGCGCGGGAATTTTTCCTCCAGCATGTGGGGATAGAGGTCCTCGTCGCCGCCGAGCAGGTTGAGTATTCTTGGGTTCATTCGTCTTGATATTTTTCGGCGATCAGCCGGAACTCATCCTGTATTGCCAGAACGGCATCTGCCACGTCGGGATCGAAATGCTTGCCATGTCCTTGCAATATGTATGCCACGGCATCCGTATGCGAAAACGGCTGCTTGTATATGCGGCGGCTGATGAGGGCGTCGTATACGTCTGCCACCGCCATCAGACGCGCCGAGATGGGAATGGCTTCTCCCGTGAGTCCCAGAGGATAACCGCTGCCGTCCCATTTCTCGTGATGCCCGGTGGCGATCTCGCGGGCGATATGCAGGAAGCGATTGGGTGTGGGCAATCCGCTCTCCGCCATGGCAATGGCATTCCCTCCGAGTGTGGGATGTGTCTTCATGATCTCGAATTCTTCCGGCGTGAGTTTGCCTTTCTTGAGCAGGATGGCGTCCGGGATGCCGACCTTGCCGATGTCATGCAGGGGGGCGAGCTTGTACAGCGATTCGATGTTGTCCTCAGTGAGGAAATCCCGAAAGCGCGGATGGTCGCGCAACCTGATGGCCAGGGCACGCATGTATTTCTGCGTGCGCTTGAGATGGTTGCCCGTCTCATTGTCACGCGTCTCGGCCAGCGAAGCCATTGCCATGATGGTGACGTCGCGTACCTGCGCGACTTCAGCGGTACGCTCTTCCACTTTGTGTTCCAGCACATCGTTCATCGAGGCGAGTTGCTGGGCAAGGGATTCATTTTCGAAACGTTGCCGAAGCGAGAGCATGATGAACTTGCTCATGAAATGACCCGAGCTCAACATCACCAGCAGGAACAGCAGCAACATCGCCCCAAGCGCCACGTGTGTTTCGTCCTGTTCCACCATCACGCGGAAGATGAGCGGCAGCATCATGCCGAGGACATAGGCATAGAAGGCGGGCGGATGCATCGAATTCATGATGGCTGCACCTGCGGTAAGGCCCATCAGCACGCAGACCAGCAGCACCTGGGTGAGCAGGTCGCTGGGGAAGAAGAATAGTGTGCCTACTCCCCACATCATGCCGAAAACCAGCGCAAAGTTGAAAAGATCCTGGCTCCAGCGCTGGCACTCCTCGATGGTGTCGAGTCTTTCGCGGTTCTGGAACCAGACCATCAATTCGCCCAGATGCAGCAGAACGGCTACTCCCAGCCAGATGAGGAGCTGCCGGTGCGATGCGATATCCCACATCAGCCACACAAAAAGGGGCTCGATCACCATCTGGACGATCAGCATCATGGGCAGCAGTCTCAAGCGTGCGCGCAACTGCTCGGCGCGCACGAAGAGATTGTCTTCGTCGATGTGGAATCTCAGATCGTCGAAGAAAGTGCTCGTGGGATTCATGGTCGAAAGTTCATGCTGATACATTTATCGACAGTGGACATCAAACCGGGGTGCGCAGTCAATCATTCTTCCATCGGGTGCCGACAACAAAAATGGCCGGAACGCGTTCGGGGTACAATGTCACGGAAAAATAGAAGAACAAGCAGGACTGAAGGAGGAATGAAGGATGAAACACAGCAAAATCGACGATTTTGCGACCGACTGGCAACAATTGCATCAGCAGGTACCCGAGACAACAAAGAGACTCATCAGCGATACGGTCAATCGGTGCGCTCCCGATCTGGCGACGCTGTTTTACGAGCATATGCTGGCCGACAAGGAAGCGAAGCCCTACATCAGCCACGATGTCGTAAGCCAGAGACTGCACGCGTCCATGCAAGGCTGGCTGCGCGAATTGTTCTCCCTGCAGCAACAAGACCCGAAAGAGATATACAAATATCAATGCCATGTGGGCGTGGTGCATGCGCGCATCCAGATGCCCATTTCGCTGGTGTTGCGGGGGACACGACTGTTGAAGCAGGCGATCACCGAGTATCTGGTCGTGACCGAACTGGACCGTGCGGGGCTGGTGCAGGCGACGCGCTTCGTTTCCGAAGTGATGGAACTGAGCATGTCCGCGATGACCGATTCCTACATCGTCAATGTGGGGAAGAGCGTACGTACCGACGAATCGTACCGCATGTTCGCGCTGGGGCAGAACATGCTGGCCGAGCGCGAACGCCAGCGCGCGGCACTTTCGGAATGGGCCCAGCATATCCTGTTGCATTTGCTCGGGGATGAGGCCGCCGGCGTGCCCGAGATGCGGCACTCCGAATTCGGCTTGTGGCTGCAGCACAAGGCCAGCATCATCTTTCACGAAGCGCCGGAACTGGAGCGCATACGCGCTTGTGTCGAAAGACTGGAACGCACACTCCTGCCGAGCCTGATCGAGAAGCGCCGAAGCGGCGGCGATGCGCGCGCGGCGATGAGGCAGGTCGAGGCCGATATCGGCGAGGTAAAATTCCTGCTGACCGGCCTGTTCGACCGCTTCATCGAAGTGGAGAGCGGGCGCGACAGCCTGACCCGTCTGCTCAATCGCCGCTACCTGCCCACCATCCTGATGCGCGAGCTGGCGCTGGCCAGGAACAGCGACGTGCCGTTCGCGATCCTGCTGCTCGACATCGACCACTTCAAGAACATCAATGACACTCATGGGCACGACGGGGGTGATCTGGTGTTGCAACAGGCAGCAGACCTGGTCACGTCCAGTGTGCGCGTGGGTGATTTCATCTTCCGCTACGGCGGCGAGGAACTGCTGGTCGTGCTGGTCGAGATAGGCAGGGAACAAGCATTGCAGGTGGCCGAGACCATACGGGAACGTTTTGCCTCGGAGCCTTTGCGAGTCGGCGATGGCAAGGTGACTGACGTCACCGTGAGCATCGGCGTGGCCGCCTACAACGGGCATCCCGATTACGAAAGGATCGTCAAGGATGCGGACGATGCGCTCTATCGCGCGAAGAACTACGGGCGCAACCGCTGCGAACTGGCGGATTAGGCTTTATTGAAGAATGCGACCGCTTCCGCCTCGTCGCGGGTGCGCTTGAAAGGCGGCAGACTCTGCCAGATGCGCTTGCCGTAATGCTTCGAGATCAGGCGCGGGTCGCAGATCATCAGCACGCCGCGGTCGTTCTCGTCGCGTATCAGCCGTCCCGCCCCCTGTTTCAGGTTGATGATGGCGCGCGGCAGCTGAAATTCCATGAAGGCGTTCCGCCCCTGCCTGTTCAACTCCGCGATGCGTGCCGCCAACACCGGGTCGTCCGGCGGCGCGAACGGCAGCTTGTCGATGACGACGAGCGACAAGGCCTCGCCGCGCACGTCAACCCCTTCCCAGAACGACTGGCTGCCGAGCAGCACCGCGTTGCCGTGCTCGCGGAAGCGCGTGAGCAATTCATTGCGCGAACCTTCGCCCTGTATCAGCAGCGGGTACTTGAGGTTCTTGCGGTCGAACTCCGCTTGCAGTATCTCGTAGGCACGCTGCATCGCACGCAAGCTTGTGAACAGCAGGAAGGCCCTGCCCCTGCTGGCCTCGACCAGCGGCAGGGCTGCCTGCACCACCGCCTCGGTATAGCCCTCGCTGTTCGGCTCGGGCAGGTTCTGCGGCACATACAGCAAGGCCTGTTCCTGGTAGTTGAACGGACTGTCCCAGCACGCGGTGTGCGCCTCCATCAAGCCCATCTCGTTCTGGTAGTGCGAGAAATTCTGCTTCACCGCCAGCGTCGCCGAGGTGAAGATCCAGGCGCGCGGATGGCCGCTGATCTGCTTCTTGAAAATGTCGGCGATGGAAAGCGGCGTGGTGTTGAGTTGCAGCGAGTGGTGGAAGACTTCCAGCCAGCGCACCACACCGGCTCCCTCCTCCTGTAAGGGGGAGGGCTGGGGTGGGGGTGAAATCTTTGTCCAGGCATTCAATTGTTCAACCAGCTCCTGCGCGCGCTGCCAGCAGTTCTCCAGCCCCTCGCTGCGTTCCGCCTGCTTCTCCAGCAGCCCGGACAGGTTCTTCAGTTTCTCGCCCAGGGTCTTCAACGCGGGCGCAAACTCCTTGATGCCCTCCGTCGCATCCGCCGCCATGCGGCCTTCTTTCTTGAACGCCAGTCGCAGGTCGCGTGCGGCTTTTTCCAGTTCGTCGCAGGCCACCGGCAGTACCGCAAAATCCTTGGCCGAACTCAGCGCCTCGATACGCGCATCCTGCGAAAGATCGAACAGCTGTGAGGTGGAGAGACTCTCGCCGAAGAACAGGCTGGCCGTCTCCGGCAATTGGTGCGCCTCGTCGAAGATCACCGTGTTGCAGGCGGGCAGCAGCTCCGCCACGCCCTCGTCGCGCAGCATCACATCGGCAAAGAACAGGTGATGGTTCACCACCACCACATCGGCTTCCATCGCCTCCTTGCGCGCCTTGAGCACGAAGCATTCATTGTGCTGCGGGCATTCCTGGCCGAGGCAGTTGTCGCGTGTCGACGTCACGTGCATCCAGATTGGGGCGTTCTCCGGAACATCCGCCAATCCGCTCTTGTCTCCGCTCTGCGTCACTTTGGCGTATTCGACGATCCTGGCGAGATGGCGCACGTCCTCGCGTGTCTTGAACAGTCCGTTCGATTGCGCCAGCGCCAGATGGTAGTGGCATACGTAGTTTGAGCGTCCCTTGAGCAGTGCAACCGATACCGGCGCTTTCAAGGCATCGCGCACCATCGGCAGGTCTTTCTGGAACAGTTGGTCTTGCAGGTTCTTCGTTCCCGTCGAAATCACTACTTTGCCACCCGCCAGCAGCGCGGGCACCAGATAGGCGAAGGTCTTGCCCGTCCCAGTTCCCGCCTCGGCCACCAGGATGGCGTTGTCGCGTATCGCCTCAGCCACGGCCATCGCCATCTCGCGCTGCTGGGCGCGCGGGCGGAAGGACGCAACCTCGGAGGCAAGCGGGCTTTGTTCGGAAAAGAAACGTTCTACTTCGGCGGACACGGGGATATGGTTATTGGCTGAGGACAGCGTTATAGTGCGGCAAGGATTTTACGCGATGGGGACGTCTGGCGAGAGGGAATTTCGCTTTTCCTTCAATGAAAGGAGTGTTGAAATGGCCAAGAAAACCTTTCCGTTGTCCAAAGTCTATGGTTTGCTGGAAACCGGGCCGGTGGTGATGGTGACGACCGCGCACAGGGGCAAGGCAAACATCATGGCCCAGTCGTGGCATACGATGATGGAATTCGAGCCACCGCTGGTGGGCTGCGTGATCAGCGGACGCAACCACAGTTTCGATGCGCTGGTCGCGACCCGGGAGTGCGTGCTCAACATCCCGTCGGTGAAACTGGCGAAGCAGATGGTAGGCGTGGGCAACTGTTCGGGCAGCAAGGTGGACAAATTCAGGAAGTTCAAGCTGACGTCAATGCCTGCAGCCGAGGTGGCAGCGCCGCTGATCGACGAATGTTTCGCCAACCTCGAATGCAGGGTGGCCGATAGCAGGATGGTGAACAAGTACAACTTCTTCGTGCTGGAGGTGGTCAAGGCCTGGATCGATCCCGCTGTGAAGAGTCCGCGCACGCTCCATCACCGGGGCAAAGGTGTCTTCATGGTGTCGGGCGATACGATCAAGCTTCCTTCGAAGATGGCTTGATCGATGAGGCTCCTCCTTGCATGGCTCGTGATGCTGGTGGTCGCTATCGTCAACGGCGCATTGCGCGACCTGACTTACGGCAAGCTGCTTCCCGCGCTGTTTGCGAACCAGATTTCCTGCGTGAGCGGTATCGTGCTAATGGGGGTAGTGATCCATCTTTATGTGCGCCGTTGGCCGTTCGTTTCTGCAACAGAGGCGTGGCTCGCCGGGCTGCTCTGGACGGCGCTGACGGCGGCATTCGAGTTCCTGTTCTTTCATTTTGTCGCCGGGCATTCCTGGGAGACGCTGCTGGCGAACTATGATGTAATGAGCGGACATCTTTGGCCCTTGATCCTGCTTTGGGTGTGTGTAGCCCCCTATTTCTTTTATCGATTTATTAATAAGCGCGAATTGAATGACGCACAAGATCAGTAAAGAAGTGTTGGCCGGGATGCCGAGGGGGATATGGGTGCTGGGCTTTGTCAGCCTGCTCATGGATGTCTCGTCCGAAATGATACACAGCCTGCTGCCGTTGTTCATGGTCACTGTGCTGGGTGTCAGCGGTTTGACGGTCGGGGTGATCGAGGGCATCGGTGAATCCACCGCGTTGCTGGTGAAGGTGTTCTCCGGAGTATTGAGCGACTACCTCGGCAAGCGAAAGTTGCTCACATTGTTTGGCTATGCGCTGGGAGCGCTGACCAAACCGATGTTCGCGCTGGCTTCCGGCATCGGCATGGTGCTGACCGCGCGCTTTCTCGACCGCATCGGCAAGGGCGTGCGCGGTGCACCGCGTGATGCAATGGTCGCCGATATCGCGCCGGCCGGGATGCGCGGTGCGGCATTCGGCTTGCGCCAGTCCCTGGACACGGTAGGGGCGTTGCTCGGGCCCCTGCTGGGAGCCGGTTTGATGCTGCTGTGGGCCAACGACTTCCGTGCGGTTTTCTGGGTGGCGGTGATACCCGGATTGCTGGCAGTGGCACTATTGATGTTCGGCTTGCATGAGCCGGAAAATAAGGAGGCACACAAGCCGTCCAATCCGATCAGCCGCGAGAATCTGCAACGCCTTGGCACTGCCTACTGGTGGGTGGTCGGCATCGGCGCAGTGTTTACGCTCGCGCGCTTCAGCGAAGCGTTTCTGGTTCTGCGCGCCGCCCAGGGAGGTGTTCCCGTTGCGCTGGTGCCGCTGGTGATGGTCGCGATGAATGTGATCTACGCCGCAACGGCTTATCCGTTCGGCAAGCTTTCAGACAGGGTAGACCACAACAAGCTCCTTGCACTGGGGCTGGTGGTATTAACCGCCGCCGATCTTGTATTGGCGCGGGATGATCACTGGACGACGGTGCTGCAGGGTGTCGCATTGTGGGGCATGCACATGGGTATTACCCAGGGGCTGTTGGCCCGGATGGTGGCCGATGTGACGCCTGCCGACATGCGCGGCACGGCTTACGGATTCTTCAATTTGACGAGCGGGCTGGCGATGCTGTTCGCCAGTGTGCTGGCAGGACTGATATGGGATCGCCTTGGTGCGTCATTTACCTTTTATGCGGGTGCATTTTTTTGTCTGATCGCAGCGCTTGCCCTGGCTTGGAAGCATGTCATGGCGAGGCGCGCCGGTGGAGCATGAAGTTTTCGCGGAGCAAAACAATGGGACTTTGCATATGTTAAATTTCGGGTAAAATCCGCCCCCGTTTTGGCAGGTCTTTGAAAAAAATCTGCATTACCAATCGAACCAAATTAGTTGCTCGATCCGGAGGCACGCTGTGCTGGTTTTCAAAGTGACGTACAGCGCTACCGGAATTTTTTTTACCTATTTTTCAGGTGGGATATGCAACAAGCGGACACTGATCATATTGAGCGCAAAGGAATTATCCCGGCCGTGAAGGTATGGGATCTGTTCATCCGTTGCTTTCACTGGACGATGGCGCTGGGTTTTGCGGCGGCTTACCTTTCCGGCGAAGCGCATGTTTCCATGGTCCATGTGATCGTAGGCTATGCCCTGTGCGCGTTGCTCGCGGCACGGGTATTCTGGGGATTCAAGGGCAGCGAGTATGCGCGTTTCCGCTCTTTCGTTTTCCCGTCCGCGGAGACGCTTGCCTACTTTCGGGGCATGCTCAAGGGACATCCCAGGCATTATTTCGGGCATAACCCGGCTGGTGCCTTGATGGTGTTCGCGTTGCTCGGGTTTCTGGCATTGCTTTTTGTTTCCGGCCTGTTGACGCTGGGGACGATAGACTTTGAGGGGCCGCTGGCCTTCCTGGCAAACAGTGTGAGCGATGAAACGAGCTATGCATTCCGTCATCTGCACGAATTTCTTCCCGCCGTCGGTTTGGTGCTGGTATTGCTGCATGTCCTCGGGGTGGTCGCCGGCAGCATCCAGCACAATGAGAATCTGGTGAGGGCGATGCTCACTGGGAAGAAGAAGGCACTATCGCTATCCGGTTCGGGTAATTTTAACGATAAATGAGGAGAATTAAATGAAGGGCATCCAGTTCATGATCGCTGCCGTGCTATGTTTTACGGCGCAATCCGGAACGGCGTCGGCACAGGATGCGGCAATCGATCTGCCGCTGGCATCTGGTGCTTACGTCAAGGACTATGAGTCGTTCAAGCTGGCAGCGTCGAACGATCCCGACGTGCTGGTGAAAAAGCCCGATAGTGGCGCGCCGGGGATGAAAGCAACCCCATTCGAACCGCCGTTGATCACAGGCAGCAAGGTGCACCAGTATCTGGGGTTGGGAACCATCGTATTGGCGGCTTTGACTGCCGCAACCGCGCCGGATAGCGAGTGTGAGGCCAACTGTGCGGCAGTGGCGAACCAGCCGCGTCAAACCAACGGTACGCATGCCCATCTGGCAGAAGCCACGGTAGCAATGGCAGCGGCGGCAATTGCTACGGGTCTGATAGTGCATTGGGACGATTTCAAGTTGTCCGACGGTTTCACGGACCCCGATAACCTGCACATCATGCTGGGTGTGACGGGCGCTGCACTGATGGCTTACGCCGTGAACAAATCCAAGAACTCGGCCGTGCCGGTCAGCCACGCGGGTATCGCCGAGCTGGGTGCGCTGGGCATGCTGACAGCGATCAAGATCACCTGGTAACGGAGAGATGGAAATGAAAAAACAGTACATATTGATGTCGTTGATCGGTGCATTGTTCATGGCCTCCGCCGCATCGGCGACACCGGCTACCGACGAATTGTTCGCACGCTACAAGGCGGAGGGAGCGACCGGCTTCGACGCCGAACGTGGCAAGAAGGACTGGACCAAAGAGGGCAAGGTGGAAGACGGCAAGGCCATGAATTGCACCATTTGCCATGGCGACGACTTGAGCAAGCCGGGCAAACATCACAAGACCGGCAAGGTCATCGATCCGATGGCGCCCAGCGCCAATCCGGAACGCTTCACCGATGCAAAGAAGATCGAAAAATGGTTCAAGCGCAATTGCAATGACGCTTGGGGACGCGAATGCACCGCGCAGGAAAAGGGCGATATCCTTAAATTCCTGTTGAGCAAGTAAGGATCGGAGAAATGATGATGCACACCAAATTCAAGGCAGCGCTGTTGGCTGTTGTGCTGTTGACCAGCAGCGGCGCGGCGATGGCTGAAGAGACTTTCTGGCAGTGGCTGATTACGTTCACGCGCCAGAAAGAAGTGAAACCTGTCGATAACAAGACTTATGCCGACGAGTGTGGCTCATGCCATTACGCCTATCCGCCCGGCCTGTTGCCGGGCAAGTCCTGGGCGAAGCTGCTGGACGCGAAGGCCTTGAGCAATCATTTCGGCGAGGATGCCTCGCTGGACAAGGACACACTGAAGACTATCTACGACTACGCGATGGAAAACGCGGCCGAGAAGTCCTGGTACAAGCGTTCGCGCAAGATCACGGTCGCGACCGAGGATGAGACGCCGATCCGCATCACCGACGTGCGTTATATCAAGCGCAAGCACCACGATATCCCCGAAAAGATGATCAAGGGCAACAAGGACGTGAAATCCCTGAGCTACTGCAACGCCTGCCACACGCAGGCAGACAAGGGCGTATTCGACAGCGATACTGTCTCCATCCCGAACTATCCCGACTGGGACTGACGCGACCGGCTTCGTGCGACCAAAGGGCAGCCAGGGCTGCCCTTGTCATTTCTTGCAATGCCAGTGCGGTGTTATCATCGCCGATCATGAAAACCCCACCCGATTTCCTGCGCCGCTTCCTGTTTGAGCATGCCCCGATACGCGGCGAGATCGTGCGTCTAGACGCGGTCTGGCAGAGCGTGATCGAACGTCATGACTATCCACCCGTCCTGCGCGATCTGATGGGGGAGCTGTGCGCCGCCGCGGTACTGCTCGCCGCGACACTCAAATTGAAGGGCTCCATGATCCTGCAGATACACGGCAAGGGCGCCGTGAAACTGCTGGTGGTGGAGTGCTCGGGCGATCTGGAGGTGCGCGCCACGGCCAAGTGGGAAGGCGACTTGTCGCGCGGCACGCTGCAGGAACTGGTTGGAGACGGGCGTTTCGTCATCACGCTGGATCCCAAGGATGGCAATCAGGCGTATCAGGGTATCGTTGCGCTGGAAGGCGAGAGCATCGCGGAGATACTGCAGAACTACATGACGCGCTCGGAACAGCTGGAGACGCGCCTGTGGCTGGCGACGGACGGGAAAGTTGCGGCCGGCATGCTGCTGCAAAAACTGCCCGAACAGCCCGAGCCCGAGGATGACGACGCCTGGGGGCGCGCATCGCAACTTGCCGATACGCTCAAGCCGGAAGAACTGCTGACCCTGCCGGCCGTCGAACTGGTGCATCGCCTTTATCACGAGGAGGATATCCGCCTGTTCGACGCGCAGGATGTGGTGTTCCGTTGCACCTGCTCGCGCGAGAACGTGGCCAGGATGTTGCGCATGCTCGGCCGGGACGAGGTGGAATCGATCATTGCCGAGCGCGGTGAGGTCGAGGTGCACTGCGAATTCTGCAATCAGCGCTATGTCTTCGATCGTGTGGATGCCGATGCGGTGTTCGCCGATATTCTTGCGATGGCTTCGAACCAAACCCTGCACTGATATTGCTTGGTGTCCGGGAATATACGGTCAGTTCTCCAGCAAGAAGCTTTCAAAGTCCTTCGTCGACAGCGGTTTTGAGAACAGGTAGCCTTGCCCGTAGTCACAACCTGCCGCGATCAGCAGGTCACGCTGTTCCGATGTCTCCACGCCTTCGGCGATCACCTTGATGCCCAGCTTGTGGGCCATCATGATCATGGCCTCGCACAGAGCCAGGTCGCTTGAGCCGGTAACGAGATTGCGGACGAAAGACTGGTCGATCTTGATGTAATCGATGTCGAACTTTTTCAGGTAGGAGAGCGAGGAGTATCCCGTCCCGAAATCGTCCAGCGCAACCTGTATACCGTTATCCCTGAATGCCAGCAATTTTCTGACGATGGTATTGCTGGCATCCATCAGCAGGCCTTCCGTGATTTCCACAGCGACATTGCTTCCCGGCACGCCAAGCTCCTTCAGGTACCCGAACCAATCCGAGTGGGTATCGGCATCGTTCCTGAATTGAACCGGGGATTTGTTGATGCCGATCTGGATATCCTTTCCGGAAATGCTTTGCCAGCGCTTGGCCTGAAGCGCCGCCTGGCGGAACACCCAATCTCCGATCTGAACGATCAGCCCGCTCTGTTCTGCAATAGGGATGAATTCGGCAGGGCTGACCAGGCCACGCTTGGGATGTTGCCAGCGAATCAGGGCTTCAGCCTTGTGTATGGAGCCCGTCTCGAGTTCAACGATCGGCTGGTATGCAAGCCAGAACTGGTTGTCTGCCAGCGCATTGTGCAAGTCGTTGGACAGGCTCATGCGGTTCTGCGCCACCAATTGCATGGCTTGGGTGTAGTAGCTGAAACGGTTGCGCCCCGAATTCTTGGCGGCATACATGGCCTGGTCGGCATTCCTGAGCAGCGCCTCTATCTCCGTGGCGTCGGACGGGTAGATCGTGACACCGATACTGACGGAGACATACACGGATATTTCCCCCAGCCGGAAGGGCGCAGAGAGTCTCTGCAGTATGCATTCGTTGATGCGTTCGACGCTGTCCGAATCGCCGAGATCGCTCAGTATCAGCACGAACTCATCGCCGCCAAAGCGGGCAACGGTGTCGGATTCGCGGACACATCCCAAAAGGCGTTGCGCGGCCTCGTTCAGCAAGATGTCTCCCTTGGCGTGGCCGAGCGTGTCGTTAACCTCCTTGAAGTGGTCGAGATCCAGGAACATCACCGCCAGCGGCAGTCCTGTCCGCCGGGATTTCTTGATCTCCTGCTCCAGCCGGTCATGGAACATCCGCCAATTGGGCAGTCCGGTGAGATGGTCGAAATTGGCTTGCTGCCAGATCTGTTCTTCGGACGCCTTTTTCTGGGTGATGTCGGTGAACAGCGCTATCCGGTGATGCACCGTTCCTTCACTGCTGAAAATCGTGTTGATGGTCAGCCATTTGGGATAAACCTCACCGTTTTTGCGCCGATCCCATATTTCACCTGTCCACTTGCCGCTGGCGTTTATTTCGCTCCACATGGACCGGTAGAAGTCAGTGTCGTGGTAGCCCGATTTCAGGACACCCGGGTTCTTCCCGATCACTTCCCCGACGTCATAACCGGTGATCCGGGTGAAAGCCGGGTTGACGGCCATGATCAAATTGCCGGCATCGGTGATCATCATGCCTTCGCTGCTGTTTTCATAGATGGACGCCGCCAGTTGCAGGGACTTCTCTGCCGTTTTTCGCTGCGCTTCCCGGTCGAAATTGTCCAGCGAGAAGGAAATATCCCGCGACATCTCGTCCAGCAAGGCAATGGCTTCTGCGTCGAACGCTCCGGCTTGCGCGTGATAGACCGACAGCACGGCAAACGGCCGGCCACCTCGTTGTATCGGGAAGGTGGCCGCCGAATGCCAGCCATTCTCCAAAGCACGCTCCCTCCATGGCGTCGTGACGGGGTCGGCGTGATAGTCATTGACGATGACTGACCTGTTCTCGCGGTAGGCGATGCCGATTGGACCATTGCCTTCCGGAACATCTGCAAGCGGCGAAATGACGATGCCAGCCAGGAAGTCGCGCCCGTTTCCGTAACTGGCGGATGGATAGAACAGCTTGTTTTTGTCATCCACCTGAGCGACAAAGGCCATGCTCATCCCGCCGAATTCGACTGCGCAACGGCATACCAAGGGGAATAACTGCGCTTCCTGTTCCATGCGCACGATGGCTTGGTTGATTTCGCTCAGTGCGTTGTACAGCCTGGTGATACGTATTGCTTTGGCGGATTCCTTTTTGCTTTGGATGACGAAGTAAAGCAGGAACGAAACCAGTATGGAAAAGGCAAAAAATATTCCGGCAAATTGCGTCGCAAATTTTTGCTGGCCCTGATACACGGAATCCAGACTCATGCGAATAAGCACCGTCGCTTCTTCCCGGTATGAGTAGGAGATGGGGGCCTTCAGCTCAAGGATATGTTTATCCGCAGCAGGACGGATGTAGTTTGCTATTTTGAAGCCATTGGAGGAAACGAGCTGCAATTCGACGATATTCCCGTTGGCCTTCGCCCATTCGTTGAACAGCGTATCGATACTCTGGTAATTCGCGTGATTCAGTTCCGAGGTAAGAATGGATGTGATCAGCTGCAACTGCTGCGATGCCGACGCCTGTGCAAGCTTCAGGTCATCGGAGAATTTATTGTCCAGGAAGATGATCGAGACGGTGCCCAACAGCGCCAGAAAGGCAAATAGAAAGAACCATGGCAATTTTTCAAAATAGGTCTTTGGATTCATCAAGGCTCAATGTGGTCCGGAGGTGGGTTTTGATCTCAACAACATGCGCAGCTTGTTGTAGTCGCTGTCTTTGGCGGGCACCAAAGCGGTCATCTGGGGATGAATTCCCGTCATGATGGCTTTGCCTTCGGGCAATTCATTCAATTTCATGAACAGGGTACGCAGCTTTGTCACCAGGGAAGCCGGGAGCCTGGTATTGGCGACAAACACGTGGTCGGCGACCAAAGGCAACTCGGCTAAAGCGCGCAAGCCTTTGGGTTCATATTCCCGGAAGACTTCGCTTTTGACGGCCCCGGCATCGCAGCTGCCGGCAAGCACCGCCAGTGCGACATTCTTGTGCCCTTCCAGGGATTTGTAACTGCCGAGCCTGCTTAATGGGACGCCCGCACCTTCGAGCATGCGCTGGGGCAATACATAGCTCATGGTTGAGTTGATATCACCGAACAGGAAGCATTTTCCCCTGAGGTCCGCGAGTGTCCGGAAAGGGCTGTCTTGCCGGACGACGATTTCGCCCCGCAGGTAGGGATTCCCAGCGATCACCTGCCGCGCCAGTAGCGGCTTCTTTCCGAACTTTGCCACCATTTCCACATAGGGGGCAGGTCCCATATAGGCAATATCGATAGCGTCACTGCCGATGGCATTGATGTGTTCGTTGTAGGTGCGGCCAACGCGCACTTCAACCGGGCGGCCGATGGCGTGCGAGAGGTAATTGGCAAGAGGGGCAAAGCGGGTGATGATTTCGTCGTGAGGCAGATAGGGATGTACGCCGAGAACGAGCGGTGCCTGCCCGGCAGGCAGGTCTGCGGCCGCTACGCTTGCCGAATTTGCGAGAACGCAAACGGCCAGCAGAAGCATTCTGGCTAGATCATGCATACTCCCCCTTTATATCAAGAGAACCGCCAACCCCAGTATCTGCAAAACTTTGTACTGTATGTGTATTACTTTAACCGATTTACCGGGTTTGTGACCATATCCAGCGCGATTGCCTCGGCCACTTCGATGCCGTCCACTGCGGCAGAAAGAATGCCGCCCGCATATCCCGCACCTTCGCCTGCCGGGTATAGCCCCCTGATGTTGACGCTCTGGAAGTTCTCGCCGCGCCTGATGCGTACCGGCGAGGAAGTTCGGGTTTCCACGCCGGTCAGCACCGCATCGTCCATGGCAAAGCCCTTGATCTGCTTTTCGAACGCGGGCAGCGCTTCGCGGATGGCGGCAATGGCATAGTCGGGCAGGGCGGTAGAAAGATCGGTGGGCGTCACGCCCGGCGTGTAGGAAGGCGCGACTTCGCCGAGATGGTCGGAGGGATGGCCCGCCAGAAAATCCCCGACACGCTGTCCCGGCGCGCAATAGTTCCTGCCGCCCAGCTCGAATGCGCGGGCTTCCCATTTGCGCTGGAATTCGACACCCGCCAGGACGTCTCCCGGATAGTCTTCCGGCGTGATGCCCACGACGATACCGCTGTTGGCGTTGCGCTCGTTGCGGGAATACTGGCTCATGCCGTTGGTCACCACGCGGCCTTCCTCGGAGGTCGCTGCGACCACCGTGCCGCCCGGGCACATGCAGAAGCTGTAGACCGAACGGCCGTTGCTGGCATGATGCACCAGCTTGTAATCCGCCGCGCCCAGCAGGGGGTTGCCCGCGTTTGGCCCAAAGCGGGCACGGTCGATGACCGACTGCGGATGCTCGATCCGGAAGCCGATGGAAAAAGGCTTGGCTTCCATGTAGACGCCGCGCTTGTGCAGCATCTCGAAGGTGTCGCGCGCGCTGTGGCCGACCGCGAGCACCACATGACCGGTCGCGATGCGTTCGCCGTTCGCCAGCACCACACCGCGCACCTGTCCGTTTTCGATCTCCATGTCTTCCACGCGGCTCTGGAACCGTATCTCCGCCCCCAGTCTTTCCATCTCGTGCCGCATCTCTTCCACCATGCCCACCAGGCGGAAGGTGCCGATGTGCGGCTTGCTCACGTACATGATCTCTTCCGGCGCACCCGCTTTCACGAACTCGGTGAGCACCTTGCGCCCGTAGAACTTCGGGTCCTTGATCTGGCTGTGCAATTTGCCGTCGGAGAAGGTGCCGGCACCGCCTTCGCCGAACTGGACGTTGGATTCGGGATCGAGCTTGCCCTTGCGCCACAGGCCCCAAGTGTCCCTGGTACGCTCGCGCACTTCCTTGCCGCGCTCCAGGATGATCGGACGGAAGCCCATCTGTGCCAGCAGCAGTCCCGCGAAGATGCCGCAGGGGCCGGTGCCGATGACGACCGGGCGTTCGGCCAGGCCTTGCGGGGCCTGCGCCACGAAGCGGTAACTCATGTCCGGGGCGATGGCGACATGCGGGATGTTCTTCTTCAGCAGGGCGCCCTCGTTCTTCACCTCCGCATCGACGGTATAAACCAGGACGATGGCGTTCCTTTTGCGCGCGTCGTAACCGCGCCGGAAGATCGTGTACTTGATCAGTTCGGACGCGGCGATGCCCAGTCGCTTCAGAATGGCGCCGGATAAAGCATCTGCGGGATGTTCGAGAGGGAGTCTGATTTCGGTCAGGCGTAGCATGTTGCTATTCTACCCGATGGGAACTGCGCTATCCTCACACCCTTCGGTTTTGAGGCTCATATGGCAAAGGTAAAGACGGTTTATAGCTGCACCGAATGCGGCGGACAATCCCCCAAATGGCAGGGTCAATGTCCGAACTGCGGCGAATGGAACACGCTGGTTGAAGCGGTGGCGGAAGCGTTGCCTGCGGCGGGCAAGAACCGCTACAGCGCGCTGGCGGCATCGGGCAAGTTGCAGCAGCTGGCGGAGGTGGAGGCAAGCGAAGTCTCGCGCACACCGACCGGTATCGCCGAATTCGACCGCGTGCTGGGCGGCGGGCTGGTGGAAGGCGGGGTGGTGCTGATCGGCGGCGATCCCGGCATCGGGAAATCCACTTTATTGTTGCAGGCATTGGCGCATCTTTCCGGCACGAAGAAAGTGCTATACGTCAGCGGCGAAGAATCGGCCCAACAGATCGCGTTGCGCGCCAGGCGTCTTTCCCTGGATGCGCGCGAAGTGCACCTGCTGCCCGAGATTCAGCTCGAAAAGATACAGGCCACGGTCGCGCACGAAAAGCCGGACGTGGTGGTGATCGACTCGATCCAGACCGTGTATTCCGAACAACTCACTTCCGCACCCGGCTCGGTGGCTCAGGTGCGCGAATGTGCGGCGCAACTCACGCGTCTGGCCAAGAGCGCGGGGGTGACCATGATCCTCGTCGGCCATGTCACCAAGGAAGGCGCGCTGGCAGGTCCCAGGGTGCTGGAACATATCGTCGATACCGTGCTGTATTTCGAGGGCGACACCCATTCCAGCTTCCGCCTGATCCGCGCGTTCAAGAACCGTTTCGGCGCAGTGAACGAACTCGGCGTGTTCGCCATGACCGAAAAGGGATTGCGCGAAGTGAGCAATCCGTCCGCCCTCTTTCTCTCCCAGCACGGCGCACAGGTGGCAGGCTCATGCGTCATGGTCACGCAGGAAGGCACACGACCCTTGCTGGTTGAGATACAGGCGCTGCTCGACGACTCCCATGCGCCCACTCCGCGCCGTCTGTCGCTGGGCCTGGAACAGAACCGGCTGGCGATGTTGCTGGCCGTGCTGCATCGCCACGCCGGCATCGCCTGTTTCGACCAGGACGTGTTCATCAATGCGGTGGGCGGTGTGAAGATCACCGAACCGGGCGCAGACCTCGCCGTATTGCTTGCCATCGTTTCCAGCCTGCGCAACAGGCCGCTGCCGGAAAAGATGGTGGTGTTCGGCGAAGTGGGGCTGGCAGGCGAAGTGCGGCCGGTGCAGCGTGGGCAGGAGCGGCTGAAGGAGGCCGCCAAACTCGGCTTTACTCACGCAATCATCCCCAAAGCGAACGCGCCCAAGCACAAGATCGATGGCATGGAGATCATTGCGGTGGACCGCGTGGAAGACGCGGTGGCCAAAATGCGTTGATCGGTTGTTGCCGGTCCCTGAACGCGATACGCTGTTCCTGGAATAATCGAGCCTGAAACCTGCCATTGATCTGTACCTTCTCATTTCAACCAGACACCACACGAAAGCGGATTTGATGCTACACAACCATACACATGACCACAGCGGGCACTCGCATGAAGGGCATCACCATCACCATGGCGATCCGAACAACCACGGTCGTGCTTTCGTGATCGCGATTGCCCTGAACACCGCCTTCGTGGCGGTCGAGTTCGCCTATGGCATCATTGCCCACTCGACCGCGCTCATGGCCGATGCCGGCCACAATCTTTCCGACGTGCTGGGCCTGTTGCTTGCGTTGGGGGCGGCGATCCTTGCGCGCAAGACGCCGAGCGGACGGTTTACCTACGGGCTGCGCAGCACGTCGATACTGGCCGCGCCAACCAATGCCATGTTCCTGATGGTGGCGTGCGGGGGGATCGCGTGGGAGGCCATACAGCGCTTCTCCGAACCTCATGTCGTTGCGGGACTGACGGTCTCGCTGGTGGCAGTTGTCGGTATCGGTATCAATGGCCTGTCGGCGTGGCTGTTCGTCAAAGGAAGCAAGGGCGACCTGAACGTTCGCGGCGCTTACCTGCACATGATGGCCGATGCGGCCGTCTCGCTGGGCGTCGCCGTCGCAGGCGTGGCGATGATGTATACCGGCTGGTACTGGCTCGATCCGGCGGTCAGCCTGGCGATCGTGGCAGTGATCGTGATCGGCACCTGGGGGCTGCTGCGCGAGTCGCTGCAACTGGCACTGAACGCGATCCCTGCTCACATCGATGCAACCGCGCTGGAAGACTATCTGCGCGAATGCCCCGGTGTCGCCGATATCCACGATCTGCACATCTGGGGCATGAGCACGACTGAGAGCGCGCTGACGGTACACCTGGTGATGCCGGGAGGTTATCCGGGCGACGCCTTCATGGACGACATCATATGCACGCTCAGGGAAAGATTCTCCATCCAGCACAGCACGCTGCAGGTCGAGATGGGAACGACGGATCATGTCTGTGTGCTGCACCCGGCCGAGACGGTATCGACGCACATTCATTGAGGCGGAAAAATGGGAAAGACTCGTCTGGAAGCATTCAGCGACGGCGTGCTTGCCGTCATCATCACCATCATGGTGCTGGAGATGAAAGTGCCGCACGGCTCCAACTGGCAGGCCTTGCAACCCTTGCTGCCCGTCTTCCTGAGTTATGTTCTCAGCTTCGTTTACATCGGCATCTACTGGAACAACCATCACCACATGTTGCACACGCTGCAGCGCGTGAATGGCAGCATCCTGTGGGCCAATCTGCATCTGCTGTTCTGGTTGTCGCTGGTGCCTTTCGTGACGGGCTGGATGGGAGAGAACCATTTTTCAGCGCTGCCTACCGCCTTGTACGGGGTGGTGCTGTTCATGGCCGCACTGGCTTACATGATCTTGCAGAAGTGCATCATTCTGGCTGAAGGCGGCAGGGAATCCCTGTTGGCCAAAGCGGTGGAACGTGACTGGAAGGGAAAGCTATCGCAAGTCCTGTATGCCGTCGCCATTCCCTCTGCCTTCTGGTACCAATGGTTCGCGGACGGGTTGTATCTGCTGGTCGCCATCATCTGGCTGGTGCCGGACCGGCGCATCGAACGGGTATTGGAAGAATAGCAGTATGGATGATTTTGTTCCCGTTTCAGTGCAGCCATGATTCCTGGTTCAGTTATCCGGAGGTGCCATGAAGAAGCTGAAAAATGAAGCAGCCTTGTTCAAGGAAGCATTCCATGCCGGGGTGAAGTATGCCGAAGGGCGCGGCGTGGTCGAGTTCGAACCGAACGACTCGGCGAGCGAGAAACTCCTGTATATCTATAGACTGCTGGTCTACGACAAGGTCATTCAACCCTTGCCGGAAGACCAGGTGGCCGAAAAGACCCTGCGCCACAAACTCGCGATCTGGTACTCAAGGCAACTGCCCAAGGATCATCCCCTATTGAAGTAAGGGTGCAGATGTTGAATGAACTGCACCATCGTGAGTCGCGTATTGTTGACAAAATTTATCAACAGTTTGATGATTGGCGAGCGTTTCGGGGGCAGCAACAAGAAACGTTTCTCCGCAGGAGAGTTCCATCATGTTCGACATCGGAGAACTCGTCACGCAATCAATTTCATCCGCAGCCTTTGGAAATACCCGTTGAGATTTTCCGGATTACCCGGAGCGAGGAGGCTTCATGGATAGCGTAGATCTTTCGGTCCTGAAAACCCTGCAAGCGTGGCAAGCAGGGGAGTTTCCGTTGTGGCTGGTGACGGTGGTGGAGACTTTCGGCTCCAGCCCGCGACCCCAGGGAGCCATGCTGGCCCTGCGTGGCGACGGCCTGGCGGTGGGGTCGGTATCGGGCGGATGCATCGAGGACGATCTCGTCAGGCGGGCACTGCAAGGGCAGCTGAAGACCGACCGTTGCGAAGTGGTGACGTATGGCGTCACGCGGGAAGAAGCCCGGAACTTCGGACTGCCTTGCGGCGGGGCTTTGCGCCTCGTCATCGAGCCGGTACGCGATCCGGACTGGATCGAGCGGGTGCTGCTATCGGTTCAGGCACATCGGCTGATCAGCCGCACCATGCATCTTGAATCCATGCAGATCCTGCTGAACGACGCCAGCCGGTCCGACGTGTTCAGCTTCGACGGTGAAACGCTGACGACCGTGCACGGTCCGCGCTGGCGGTTGCTGATCATCGGCGCCGGCCAGACTTCCGGTTATCTCGCACGCATGGCCCAAGCGCTCGACTATCACGTCACTGTCTGCGACCCGGCCGACGAGATGCGCCAGACCTGGAACGTGCCGGACACCGTTCTGGTGAGCGAGATGCCGGACGATGCGGTGCTGGTTTTCCAGGTGGATGCATGCACGGCCATCGTGGCTCTCTCGCACGACCCCAAGATGGATGACATGGCACTGCTGGAAGCGCTCAAGACACCGGCCTTTTATATCGGTGCGCTGGGTTCCAGGGTCAACAATGCGAAGCGGCGCGAGAGGCTGGCATTGTTCGATCTCAGCCAGGAAGAGATCGCGCGCTTGCACGGGCCTGTGGGTCTTCCCATCGGCAGTCGCACACCGCCGGAGATCGCAGTGTCCATACTGGCGCACATGATTTCCATCAGAAACCGGAAGACCGAATCCAGCCAAGTCAGTCAATCCAACAACCAGGAGATATGCTCATGATTTCTTTCAATCTCAACGGCAAGTCGACCAAGGTCGACGTGGACCCCAGTACGCCATTGCTATGGGTGCTGCGCGACCACCTGCATCTGACCGGGACCAAATATGGCTGCGGCATCTCGCAGTGCGGTGCCTGCACCGTACATCTGGATGGCAAGGCGATCCGCTCCTGCG
>DAIDAJ010000025.1 GCA_027310665.1 Sideroxydans sp.
ATTTCCGCGCGCGTGATGATGGGGGAGGAATTCAAGTTGAGAGAAATGACGGGGATCCTTCTCATCGGCTGCGGCCTCGCGCTGTTGACCCTGGTCGGCTGGGCAGCCAGCCGCCGCGGCCAATAAGGTAGGCCGCATCGAACGGCTGTTCGATCAGTCAGTCCACCGCAGCGACCATGTGAACCACCCTGGGAAGTTCGTTGCCCAGATGAAACGAGCGCGCCTTTTCGGTGACTTCACGGTCCGCCACGGTCGTCCGTTCATGCTGGCGCAAATGCTCCAGCCACGATTCGACCATGAAGCACTCCACCATCCGGTTCGGCTGTTCAACATCGCTGAACAATTCCCACATGAAGGCGCCGTCGCGCCGCCTGATCAAGCGCATCTTTTGCATGAGCGCTGTGAATTCCGCTATCCGGTCCGGATCGATGCGGTATTCCACTGTCACCATGATCGGCCCCCGGTCGCTTTCTATTTCTTCGGATGTCGTCGGAGCAGGCGAATGCAGAGACGGCGAGCGATCGTCGCCATCATGTCTTCCAATGCGATAGCGCCATGTTGCTGCAATACCCAGTACGGCGCCGACGGCGGATAGTGTGAGCGCATAGGGGATGCCTATCCACGATGCGACCTGTCCCCAGATTGTGCTGCCCGCCGTCATGCCACCCATGAAAACGACCCAGAACAGCGCGAGGCCGCGCGCCCGGACCCAGCTCGGCAGGGCAGTCTGCGCAGCCGTCATCAGCGACGATACGACACAAATCCAGCCGACACCCGTCAGGAGCATGGCCACTGCGGCAGCGATCACGTTTCCGCTATGGGCCAGCGCGAGCATGGCCACTGCGTAGAGCATGGTAGCGCCAGCCACGATCCTGTCGCGCGACAGGCGGGCGTGCAGACGTGGCAGCAGCAACGCGCCGCCGATCGCACCGATACCCAGGCACGCCAGGAAGAGCCCGTAAGTGCTGGGGCCGCGTTTCAGTTCCTGCCGCACGATCAGCGGCAGCAAGGCCCATGAGGCGCTGGCGAACACAAAGAACGCGGCACCGCGGGTGAGGACCGCACGCAATTCTGGCGAATGGCGCGCATAGCGCAACCCCGCACGTATCGCTCCGATCACGCGCTCGGCAGGCAGCTCGCTTTGTTTCGGCGTGCGCTGCCATTTCAGCAATGCCGCGATCACGGCAAGAAAGGAGAGGGCATTCAGAATGAAGACCACGCCCGACCCCGCGGCGGCAACGATCAATCCGGCCAGTGCCGGGCCGACGGAACGGGAGACGTTCATCCCTATCGTGTTCAGTCCGATGGCCGCGGGCAGTTCGGGGCGCTGCACCAGTTCCGGCGTGATGGCGCCCCAGGCCGGCATCATCATCGCGGTGCCTATGCCCAGCGCAAAAGTGAAGGCTAGCAGGATGGGCGCAGTGGTGACTCCCGCCAGCGTCAGCACGCCCAGCGTGCCGGCGGCGAACAGCATCCATATCTGCGACGCGATCAGGTAGCGGCGGCGGTCGACGATGTCTGCCAGCGCACCCGCAGGCAGCGCAAGCAAGAACACCGGGGCTGACGTCGCCGCCTGTACCAGCGCTACCATCAGCGGAGTGGGCGAGAGCGAAGTCATGAGCCAGCCGGCTCCCACTTCGTGCATCCATGTGCCGATGTTGGAGACGACCGAAGCGATCCACAACATGCGGAAGATCCTGTGCCGCAAGGGCGCCCAGGGGGATATGACTGACGGGTTGGCCGGTCTGCTACTCATGGGTTTTGTATCAGGCGCCGTTCAACGCATTCTTCCAGCTGCGGAGCGGGATACAGGTCTGCAGGCGCTGGATGGCCCGGTCGGCCAGTGCCGCATTGATCTCGTGCCCCACGGTCGAGGCGAGATCCAGCGTGGCATCGCCGTCCAGTTCCGTGAGCCGTGCAAAAGCAGCCTCTGCATGAAAAGCGGGAATGACCGGGTCATCCTCACCGTGCAGCAAGTGCAGGGTCGTCAACTCCGGTGCCTTTTCGGGAAGCTGCGCAAAGCGGCCGGAGAATGAAAGGACTCTGCCCACTCCGCCGTCATGGGCGATGCTGAATTCCAGGGCCATGATCGCTCCCTGGGAAAAACCGACCAGTGCCGTGTCAGACTGTAAAACGTTGAAGCGATCCTGGGATCGTTTCACCATCGCATGCAGATCCGGCATGGCACCGGCGACCCGCGCTGCCCGATTCTGTTCAGTCACGTCTCTTATGGAGAACCATTGCCGGCCGGGGCCACCGCCATCGAAAGGGCAGGTTCCTTCCGGCAGCAGGAACGCGGCCCCCGGGAATACTCTCCTGAACTTGTTCGACAGCGGCACCAGATCGGAAGGTCTTGCGCCGACGCCATGCAACAAAATGAAAAGTTGCCTGACGGGCCTGGTTTCGGGCAGGAACTCCAGTCCCTGATAGGGTTGTTCAGTCACTTGTGCTCTCCGATGACCTGGGTCGGTATGTCTCAAGTATGCCGGAAAACCCGGGCGTGGAAGATCGGATCGCATGCCGGCCTGTGATCCGCAGGCCGGATTCATACGCCTCGCGGAAGCGGTCCGGACCGGCGCATTTCTGTTGGGAAATGCCGGCTGCATTTTACTTGCCCCGTGCTCTTTCAGTTCGTATTACTATGCAAATTCAACTTCACGAGGAGAGCGATCATGGCAAAAGGCCAGCAAAGAAAGAACAAGGAAGCAAAGAAGCCGAAAAAGAAACCGACTCCGGCTATCTGAGTTGTCGGCACATCGAATCTTGCGGCTGGCGGCCGCGTGCGGGCCCAGTGCTGAATAACTCAAGATCGCGCCGGTCGATGTCCAGAATCGAAAGTGCTTAGCCAAATCGCACCTGATCTTTCTGCGTAGTGCAGTTTATTGGTTCACATGCCGATCGGGCATTGCCGGCAGCGATGATGCTCCCGGAATCATAAACGTAGATCGCGATCCGTATGAAAATGGCAATCCTGAAAACACGGCTCGACCAGTTTGTCAGACAGAGCTTTCTCCCGACGGATAGCGCCGACTTGCGGCTCAAAAAAGTCGCCCTGACGCTGGTGCCGCTGATCATCGGGCCGGCGGCGTTCGTCTGGGGCTGGATCTACTGCCTGCTGGGGCACTTTCTCTCCGGCTCGATCCCCATGTCCTACTCGATCGTCTCCGCGATCAGTCTGGCCCATTTTTTCAAGACCAAGGAAACGCGTTTCATCCAGCACAGCCAGCTGATCCTGGTACTGCTGCTGCCGTTCCTCCTGATGTGGTCGCTCGGCGGGTTTTCGGCGGGCAGCATGGTGATGATATGGGCGATCTTCGCGCCCGTTGCGGCATTGATGTTCCTGGACAAGAGGTCCGCCATGATGTGGTTCCTCATGTACCTGGCGCTGATTCTGGTCTCCGTGCTCATTGACGATACGCTGTCCGAGCAAGTCGCCCCGCTACCCGATTGGGCCAGGCTGATCTTCTACCTGATGAACCTGGGATGCGGCTCTGCCGGGCTCTACATGCTGCTGTTGTTCGCTTTCAGCGAAGAAAAGAGATTGAGCGAAATCAATCTGCGCATCGCCGCTTCCGCCTTCGAGTCGGACGAAGGAATACTGGTCACCAATGCAGGCAACGAGATCCTGCGCGTGAATCGCGCCTTCAGCGCCATCACCGGCTTCTCCCCGGAAGAGGTCGTGGGCCGGGATCCCGCCATGCTTGGCTCGGGCAGGCACGGCGCCGAATTCTTTTCCGCCATGTGGAAAGCCATCTCCAGGAATGGCACCTGGGAGGGCGACATCTGGAATCGGCGGAAGAATGGGGATGATTTTCCGGCGCATCTGATCATCACCGCGATAAAAGACAGCGATGGCCTGGTCACAAATTATGTCGGCACGTTCAGCGATGTCACCGAACGCATGCAGTCTGAAGCAAGGCTCAATGACGCGCATCAGCGTATGGCCTCGCTGCTCAACTCGATGGCGGAGGGCGCGTATGGTGTCGACTTGGATGGAAACTGCACTTTCGTGAATCAATCCTTCTTGCGGATACTCGGATATCAAAGCGCGGACGAGGTCGTCGGAAGGAAGATGCATGGGCTCATCCACCATTCGCATGCCGACGGCAGTCCCTACCCCTCCCGGGACTGCAAGATGTACAAAGCCTATCGCCAAAACCGCAACGTACAAGTTGATGACGAAGTGTTCTGGACCAGGGACGGAAACCCCATTCCCGTCGAGTACTGGTCCCAACCCATCCGGAGCGACAATGTCGTTCAGGGTGCAGTAGCGACTTTTGTCGACATCACCGAGCGCAAGCGCGCGGAAGAGAATCTGCGCATCACCGCCAGTGTATTCGACATCAGCCAGGAAGCGATCTTCATCACCGACGCCGAGAATCGCATCATCGATGTCAATCCGGCCTTCAGCCGCATCACGGGCTACAGAAGCGAGGAGGTGATCGGCAGGGATCCCGGCATGCTCGGCTCGGGGGATCAAACCAAAGAATTTTACGAGGCGATGTGGCGGGAACTGAAGACGAACAAGTCCTGGCGCGGTGAGGTCTGGAACCGGCGCAAGAATGGGGAAATATATCCCGAGATATTATCGATCTCCGTTCTTTGCGGTGCAGATGGCGAGGTTCTGCGGTACGTTGCGGTGTTCTCCGACATCAGCAACCTCAAGGAGCATGAAGCGGAACTGAATCGCATCGCCCGTTTCGATGCACTGACGGGCATCCCGAACCGAATCCTGCTGGCAGACCGCATGAAGCAGGCCATCGCCCAGACAGCGCGCGAACAGAACATGATGGCGCTTTGTTACCTTGACCTCGACGGGTTCAAGCCCATCAACGATACCCTGGGGCATCAGGCCGGGGACGAGGTACTGGTCGAGATCGCCAGGCGCATCGGCGACACCATACGCGGGGGAGATACCAGCGCGCGCCTGGGCGGCGATGAATTCGTGGTCTTGCTGCTGGGACTGAGCAAAGGCGAAGAATGCGTGGCGACACTGGAGCGCCTGCTTGAGTCCATCGCTCAACCCATCCTGGTCGGAGACAAGCCCGTTACGGTCAGCGCCAGTATCGGGGTCAGCATCTACCCGATGGACGACGAGGACCCCGATACGCTGTTGCGGCACGCGGATCAGGCCATGTACATCGCCAAGCAATCGGGAAAAAATCGTTTTCACATCTACGATGTTTCCCTGGATCGGCGCGCCAGGGATCAGAATGAATTCCTGAAAAGCATTCGCTATGCGCTGGAGCATGACCAATTCGAATTGCACTACCAGCCCAAGATCAACCTGCGGACCAGGGAGCTGGTGGGGGTGGAAGGCCTGATCCGCTGGCGGCATCCGGATCGCGGCCTGCTTTCGCCGGCTGAATTCATGCGCCACATAGAGAATACCGGTCTGGACATCGAAACCGGCCAATGGGTGACTGCCACTGCGCTCGATCAAATCGATCAATGGCGCAAGCAGGGGGTCGACATCGAAGTCAGCATCAACATCTCCGGCTATCATCTGGAGTCCCCGGGGTTCGTCGAGAAACTGAAGGATCAGCTCCGGCGCTATCCCGGCATGCCGTCCGGCACGCTGCAGATCGAAGTGCTCGAAACAGTGGCGCTGAACGACATCAATATCGTCCGCGACATCATCGGAGCGTGCCATGAACTGGGAGTGGGATTCGCGCTGGACGATTTCGGGACCGGGTATTCTTCGCTGAGTTATTTGAGCGGGCTGCCGGTGGACGTACTCAAGATAGACCAGTCGTTCGTCCGGGACATGCTGGAGGACAAGGGCGACAGGGCCATCGTTCAGGGCATCGTCGCTCTGGCGCAGGCCTTTGAGAGGCAGACGGTGGCGGAGGGCATCGAGACCGCTGCCCAATACCAGATGCTGCTTGATATGGGATGTGAGCTGGGGCAGGGATATGCCATCGCGCGTCCAATGCCGGCAAGCGAGATCGCGAAGTGGCGTACCGCCAGCGGCAAACCGGAAAGCACGCTACAGGCGGATCGACCGGAAGGTTGAGGTTCGCGTATCCGCCAGATGAATGATCTTCATGCACCGAAATCGATCGTGACAAGAATTGGGACAGACATCCTCCGTGCGTCCATGAGTGACCTGGACGGCATCGTGGCACTCCAGGAGGCGAACCAACCCGAGCGCGGCGGTACGCTTTCCGCCTGCCTGCCGCCCGCCAGGATCGCCGGGATGATGAGCGAGATGCCATTGATCGTGGCGCGCCGCGACGGACGGGTTGCCGGATACCTGATGACGAGCACGCGCGAAATGAATGCGGATGTTCCCGTCATCAATGCCATGCTCGCAGCTTATCCTGGCACGGCCGATGCCTATGTGTACGGCCCGATCTGCGTGGAGGCCGAGGCGCGCGGCAAAGGGCTGGCGCAAGCGATGTTCTCGGAGCTGCGGCGCCTGGTCCCTGCGCGAGAAGGTATTCTCTTCATCCGGCGCGATAACCCGGCATCGCTGCGCGCCCACGAAAAAATGGGCATACGCCAAGTTGCCGGCTTCGTGTTCGCTGGAAGCGAGTTCGTCGTTCTTTCCTGCCCGGGATGAAGCTGCTTGACCTGTCAACCCGCGCCAACCCTGCAGAGGCCAATCGAAGTTGTCCGTATTCCCACCCGTAGATCAAGTCATGCGCCCGAAACCACCACCGAACTATCTTGCAGGCTATCCGGTCGCACTGGTCGCCCAGGTAAAACAGCTGATCGAACAAGGGCGGCTGGCTGACCTGTTGCGGCAGAAATATCCGCTGGCACACGACATGCGCACAGACAGGGCGCTGTACGGCTACGTGCTGGAACTCAAGAACGAGTACATGGGCAACGTCGGACAACTGAGCAAGGTGGCATACGACAGCAAACTGCATGTCATCAAGAATGCACTGGGCACGCACACCACCGTCTCGCGGGTGCAGGGAGGCAATCTCAAGAGCAAGCGCGAGATTCGTGTAGCGACTTTATTCAAGGAGATGCCAACGGAATTTCTGCGCATGATCGTGGTGCATGAGCTGGCGCATATGAAAGAGCGCGAGCACGACAAGGCGTTTTATCAGATGTGCCGCCACATGGAACCCGACTACGCGCAGCTGGAATTCGACCTGCGGGTGTACCTGACTTATCTGGACGCGGG